>NZ_JBVFVY010000031.1:0-15296 GCF_055522295.1 Micrococcus sp. CS26 | reverse complement strand
GGCGTCCCCGCCGGCTGGCCCGGCCGCCGGCCCGCGGCCCGCCCCGCGCCGGACTGGACCCCGGGTCGGTTCCACTGGGGCGACGCCGTCGTGGTGCTCGTGTACGTGGCGCTCATGGTGCTCGGGCTGGGGCTGTGGCTGGCGGTGTCGCTCGGCCTGGTCCCCGGTGACCTCGAGGCGTTCGACCTGGTCCGCGACGGGTTCACGGTGAACATCGTCAGCTACGCGATCCTCGTGGTGCTCGTGCTGGCCGTGGCCTGGCGCCCGCTCGTGACGTCGCTGCGGGTGTTCCGCACGGGGACGTGGTGGAAGCTGTTGCTGCTGCCCGCCACGTGGCTGGCGTGCATCGTCGTGAACGTGATCGTGCTGAGCCTCATCGGGGAGGCGCAGACCAGCGCCAACCAGGCCGCGCTCGAGGAGATGACCACGCAGGCCCCGCCCGTGCTCATGATCCTCATGACCGTGGTGGCCGCCCCGCTCGTGGAGGAGTACCTGTTCCGCCACCTGCTGATCGGCAAGCTCTCCCGCTGGATCAACGTGTGGGTGTGCGCCGTGGTCTCCGTGCTCGCGTTCACACTCCTGCACTTCCTCGGCACCGGCGGCGACTTCCGGCTCGTGGAGACCGTCCCGTACCTGACCCTCGCGGTGGCGATCACGGTGTCCTACATCCTGATGGGCCGCTCGTTCGGGTACGCGGTGCTGCTGCACATGGTGAACAACGGCATCGCCATCGCGATGCTCTACCTCGTGGCCCCCCTGCTGCCGGACACGCTGCCCGGCCCCACTGCCCCGACCACGGCGCTGGCCCCGCTGCTGGCCCTGCTGGGCTGAGATGGCGGGACCCTCCGGCTCGACGGCGGCGCCCGCCCCGCAGGACGCGCGCGCCCTCACGCGGCGCATCCTCGCGCTCGCGGTCCCCGCGTTCGGCGCGCTCATCGCGGAGCCGCTGTTCCTGCTGGCCGACACCGCGATCATCGGGCACCTGGGCACGGCCCAGCTGGCCGGCGTCGGGATCGGCACCACCATCCTGCACACGCTCACCGGCCTCATGATCTTCCTGGCCTACGCCACCACCCCGGCGGTGGCCCGGCTGATCGGGGCGGGGAACCTGGCCGCCGCGATGGACCGCGGCCGCGACGGCATCTGGCTGGGCCTGCTGCTCGGCGCGGTGCTGGCCGTCCTCGGCTGGCTCGCGGCCCCCGCGCTGACGGCGGCCCTCGGCGCGACGGGCGAGGTGCAGGCCCACGCCGTCGCCTACCTGCGCTGGTCCATGCCGGGGCTGCCGGCCCTGCTGGCCGTGCTCGCCGCCACCGGGGTGCTCCGCGGCCTCCAGGACACCGTGACGCCGCTCGTGGTGGCGGGTGTGGGCTTCGGCGCGAACATCGGGCTGAACGTGGCCCTGGTGTACGGGCTGGGCTGGGGCGTGGCCGGCTCGGCCATCGGCACGTCCGTGGTGCAGTGGGCGATGCTCGTGACGTACCTGTTCGTGCTGGCCCCGCGCTTCCGCCGCTCGGGCACGGCGTGGGCGCCCCGTGCCTCGGGCATGCGCGCCACGGCCCAGGTGGGGTCGTGGCTGCTGCTGCGCACCGCGAGCCTGCGCGCGGCCATCCTCATCACCGTCATGGCCGCCGCCGGCGCGGGCGACCTCACCCTCGCCGCGCACCAGCTCGTCTTCACGCTGTTCTCCACGCTGGCGTTCGCCCTCGACGCCCTCGCGATCGCCGCGCAGGCCCTGATCGGCGCCGAGCTCGGGGCCGCCCGGCCGGACGCCGCCCGTCGCCTCACCCGGACGATGGTGCACTGGGGGCTGGGCTTCGGCGTCGTGACTGGGGCCGTCCTGGCCCTCGCGGCGCCGGTGCTGCCGGGGCTGTTCACCACGGACCCGACCGTGCAGGCCGCCGCCACCGTGGGCCTGTGGGTGCTGGCCGCCGGGCAGCCGGTGGCCGGGTACGTGTTCGTGCTGGACGGCGTGCTGATCGGCGCCGGCGACGCCCGCTACCTCGCCCTCGCCGGCCTCGTGAACCTCGTGGTCTACGCGCCGGCGCTCTGGGTGCTCGCGCAGCTCGCCACGGGCGGGTTCGGCTGGACCGCGGTCTGGCCCGGACCGAACGCCGCCGTGCCCGACGCCGGCGTGCAGCTGGGCCTGCTCTGGCTCGGCTTCGCGGGGGTCTACATGGGGATGCGGGCGCTCACCCTCGGCTGGCGGGCCCGGCGCGACGACTGGATGCGGCTCGGCGTCGTGTGAGCGCGTCCGGGCGGTGACGCGCGGGCCGGGCCGCGGCCGCACGGCTCCTAGACTGGGGCGGTGGCTACCGTGCAGACCCCCCTCGAGATCTCGTCCGTGGTGTTCAAGCCGATCCTGATCCGCGCCGTGGTGGCGCTGGCGTTCGGTCTGACCACCGTGTTCGTCGCCGAGCCGGGCCTGACGTGGATGAAGGTCATGTTCGCGCTGTATCTGGCATTTTCCGGCTCGGCGATGTGGGAGTACCTGCGCCGCGACCCGGTGCCCGTGGCCATGCGCTCCCCGCTGTCCCTGGCGGCGGCCGCGTGGATGCTCGGCGTGATCGTGCTGCTGTTCCTGGGGTCCCCGGCCGCGGTGGGCGTGGCGGCCGGCGCCGCCCTCGTGCTCGGCGGCGTCGCCGAGCTCGTGGCGTGGGCCCGCCACCGCCACGAGTTCATCCCCGCGCGGGACCAGCTGTGGACCGGTCTCGTGGGCTTGCTCTCCGGGGGCGGCGTGGTCGTGGCCGCCCTGCAGGGCTTCGGCCCGCACGCCCTGCTCGGCATCGCCGGCGGCGGGGCGATCCTGATCGGGGTGCTCCTGATGGTCTCCGGGCTCGGCTTCCACCACGAGGTGCGCCGGGACCGCGGCACGGCCAGGGGCCTCTGAACCGGGCCGACGTCGCCGCTCCGACCCGCGGGGCGGACGTTCGCCGGGGGAGGACCTCGGGGCCCCGAGGGGCCACCCGTCGGCCGGACGCGTAGACTGGCTCCGGTCCGCCGCGCCCCGAGGGCCTCAGCCCCGGGCGCCTGCGTGGGCCGTGTCGCCCCAGCCGCCCCCAGCCGTCAGGAGTCCCGCCGTGAGCGCACCGTCCCCCCGCCCGTCCGCCGATCGCGCCGGATCCGGCCGCCCGGCACGCGGCGGTCTGCGCACCACGGTCAAGGGCCCGCTCGTCTTCTCCGCCGTGCTCGGCCTGATCGGTGGGGTGATCGCCGGCATCACGGCCTCCGGCGGCACGCAGAATCCGCTGCGCATCGACATCGCGCTGATCGCCTTCGGCGTCTTCTTCATGACGTCGCTCGTGGTGGTGGCCATGCTGCAGCTCGCCGCGCGCGAGAACCCGGACCACCTCTCCCAGGGCTCCGGCGTGAACCGGTCCTCCGAGGAGATGTTCCGCAAGGCCGCCGCCGACCGCCGCGCCCAGGCCGCCCGGGAGCGCCGCGAGCAGGGCGGCACCGGAGGCGACGCCCCGCGCGCCTGAGGCCGGCGCCTCAGAACCCGAGGCTGCGTGCCTCCCGCCGCAGCGCGTCCGCCGAGGCGTGCAGCGCCCGCATCTCCGCGGCGTCCAGCTCGGGCTGGATCACGCGTGTGACGCCGTCGCGCCCCACCACGGACGGCATGGACAGGGCGACGTCGGAGAGCCCGTGGACGCCGTCGAGCACGGTGGAGACCGGCAGGATGGCGTGCTGGTCGCGCAGGATCGCCTCGAGCAGGCGGGTCGTGGCCACGCCGACCGCGTACGTGGTGGCGCCCTTGCCCTGGATCACCTCGTAGGCCGCGTTGACCACGGTGTCCGCGACTTCGTCCAGGTCGGCGCGGGTGAACAGCGGGTCGGCCGGCGTCGGCCACTCGAGGAGGGGCGTCGGGCCGATGCGCGCCGAGCTCCACGCGGGGAACTCCGTGTCCCCGTGCTCGCCGAGGATGGCCGCGTGCACCGACGACGCGTGGACCTGCGCCCGCGACGCCAGCAGCCACCGCAGGCGGGACGTGTCCAGCAGGGTGCCCGAGCCGATCACCCGGCCGGCCGGCAGACCGGTGAGGCGCTGGGCCACCAGCGTGAGGACGTCCACGGGATTGGTGACGAGCACGATCAGCGCGTCCGGCGCGTGCGCCTGCACCTGGGGCAGCAGGCCGCGCAGGATCTCCACGTTGTGCGCGCCGAGGTCGAGGCGGGTCTGCCCCGGCTTCTGGTTGGCGCCGGCCGTGATCACGACGACCTCGCAGCCGGCCAGGACGTCCGGGTCCGCGCCGCCGGTCATCGCGGATGCAGAGGTGAACGGGGTGCCGTGGGCCAGGTCGAGGACCTCGGCGCGGACCTTGGGCTCGTCGATGTCGTAGAGGGCGACCTCGCGGGCGACGCCGCGGATCAGCGCCGCGTAGCAGATCGCGGTGCCGACGCCGCCGGCCCCCACGACGCCGACCTTGCGGTGGGCGGGTCCGAGGGACGCGGGGGCGGCGGGGGTGTGCTCGCTCATGCCTCGCAGACTAGGGGTGTCCGGTCGGCCGACGGAACCACGAGGCCGCCCCGTCCCCCGATGTTCAGCGCCGGGTCACCTGGCGGGTGGGGCCGGGTCAGTCCTTCTTCTTGTCCGACTTCTTCTTGCGGGCCTTCTTCTCCGCCTTCTTGCGGGCCTTCTTCTCCGCCTTCCTGCGCTCCTTCTTCTCCTTCTTGGTCTCCCGGCGGGGCTCGTCGGCGGCGGCCTCGGAGTCCACGGCGGCCTCGGGCGCCTCGGAGTCCACGACGGCCTCCGGCGCCTCCGCCTCCTCCGGCCCGGCCGGATCCGCCGCGGGGGCGGACTCCGCCGCCTCGGCCAGCCGTGCCCGGTAGGAGCGCACGTGGGTGCGGTTGGCGCAGTTGGCCTCGTCGCAGAACCGCTTGGACCGGTTCCGGCTGGCGTCCACGAGCGCGTTCTCGCAGTCCTCGCCCTCGCACACGCGCAGGCGGGTCAGCTCGCCGTCCATCGCGGTCTCCGCCAGCGCGAGGGCGGCCATCGCGGCCAGCCGCTCCACCGCGTCGGCGGGGACCTGCGCCGGTGCCAGCCCGACGACGTCGCCCCCGGCCGTCAGCCGCAGCGGCCCGGCCGCGGCGAGGAGGGCGTTCACGCGCTCCACGGCGGCCGCCTCGTCCACGGCGGCGAGGGCCCAGACCTCGGCCAGACGGCCGCGGAGTTCGCGGCCACGCACGGCCGCGGCGGCGGCCAGGCGGAGGCGGACCTCGTCCTCCTGGAGTTCAGGGACGAGGGAGGGCAGCTGCGTGGCGGCGGTGAACCGCTCGTCGGCCGGCTGACCGCCCCGCAGTCCGGGGGCGGTGTTCAGGAACGCGGCCAGGGAGGCGAGGCGGGAGAGCGTCGGCGCGGAGAGCATGGGGAAATCGTACGGCGGGCCCGCCCTCCCGTCACCGGCTTCACGCCGCGTATCGGGTCGCCTCCGGCGCCGTCCCGTCCAGTACCCTGACCCCCACGGACCCCGTCTGCACGGCGGGGTGCACCCACGGGGCCGGAGGGGCCCCCGAACCAGCACAGGAGACCTCCATGTCCCAGACCTCCCAGGCGACCGGTCGCCTCTCCGCCGGGCACGTCATCGTCAAGACCCTCGAGTCCCACGGCGTGAAGCGCGTCTACTCCGTGCCGGGCGAGTCCTACCTGGACGTCCTGGACGGCCTGCACGACTCGGGCATCGAGAACGTGGTGTGCCGCCACGAGGGCGGCGCCACGTACATGGCCGAGGCCGACGGCAAGATGAACGTGGTCCCTGGCGTCGCCATGGTGACGCGCGGCCCGGGCGCCGCGAACGCCCACGTCGGCCTGCACACCGCGTGGCAGGACTCGACGGCGCTCGTCCTGTTCGTCGGCCTGATCCCGTTCGAGCACCGCGACCGCGAGGCCTTCCAGGAGTTCGACCCGCACGCCTGGTTCGGCACCGGTGCGAAGCGCGTGATGGTCCTGGACCACCCGGAGCGCGCCTCCGAGATCGTGGCCGAGGCCATGTTCGCCGCCAGCTCGGGCCGGCCCGGGCCCGTCGTCGTCGGCCTGCCGGAGGACGTGATCCGTGAGGAGATCGATGCGCACCTGCACCCGCAGATCCCCGTGGCCTCAGGCGGCATGACCGTGGGGGACTGGAAGTCCCTGCACGCCGCGCTCAAGGAGTCCCGCAAGCCGCTGTTCATCACCGGTGGCAACGACTGGACGGACGAGGGTGCGCAGACCCTGACGACGTGGCTGGAGGAGCACAAGATCCCCGCCGCCGCCGAGTGGCGCACCGAGGGCACCGTGCCGTTCTCCTCGCCGTCCTACGTGGGCCCGATCGGCTACGGCCGCCCGAAGCCGACCTACGACATGCTCGAGGAGACCGACCTCATCGTGTTCGTCGGCACCGTGCCGGGCGACGTCGTGACCAATGGCTTCACCATCCGCCAGAACTGGGACAAGAAGAACTTCCTGGTCACCATCGACCCGTCCCTGCGCGGCCGCTCCGGCCCCGTGTCCCACCAGATCGTGGCCAAGCCGGACGGGTTCATCCGCGACCTCGTCCGCATGGAGCTCGAGGTCAAGCCGGAGTGGGAGGAGTGGACCTCCCGCATGCGCGGCGAGCAGGAGAAGTTCGCGGCCCTGCCCCCGGCCGAGCCGTCCGAGGGCCAGGCGAAGATGGCCACGCTCATGGCCAACCTGGTGCCGAAGCTGCCGAAGGACTCGATGATCTCCCTCGGCGCGGGCGAGCACACCAACTGGGCGCACCGGTACTTCCCGACCGAGGGCTATCGCTCCATGATCTCGGCCCGCAACGGCTCCATGGGCTACTCGGTGCCGGGTGCCGTGGCCGCGTCCCTGAACTTCCCGGACCGCACCGTGGTGACCATCGCCGGCGACGGCGAGTTCCTCATGAACGGCCAGGAGCTGGCGACCGCCGCGCAGTACGGCGCCACGCCCCTCGTGATCGTCATGGACAACCAGGAGTACGGCACCATCCGCACCCACCAGGAGCGCCAGTACCCCGGGCGCGTCTCCGGCACCCAGCTGAAGAACCCCGACTTCGCCGCCATGGCCCAGGCGTTCGGCGGCTTCGGGGTGCGCGTGGAGCGGGACGCGGACGTGCCGGCGGCCGTGGACGCGGCGCTCAAGGCGGTCCAGGAGGAGGGCCGGTTCGCGCTCATCCACCTGATCGTGGAGCAGCGCGTCAAGGCCTACTGAGGCCGGCGGCGCGGTCCCCGCCGTCCCTCCGGTCAGGCCGCCGTCGTGGGGACGTCGAAGCGCAGCTGGGGCACGGGGAAGGGCGCACCGTCGAGGTCCGCCTCGACCCGGTCCCGCAGCACGCCCCCGCACGCACGGATCGTGGCCACGGAGGCGGTGTTCGTCTCGTCGCACGTGAGCAGGGCGGCGGGCACCCCGCGTGCGGCCAGCAGCGTCAGGGCGCCGCGCAGCAGCCGCGCGGCGTGGCCCCGCCGCCGGAACGCGGGGCGCACCGCATAGCCCACGTGTCCGTTGACGTGCCGCAGCGCCTCGTTCAGCTCCCACCGCACGGACACCCGGCCCACCAGCTCACCGTTCTCGTCCACGCCCACGTAGAAGGAGGCGGGCGCGCGGCCGGGCTCGACGTCGCCGCGCGCCTCGGCGGCGAACGCGCGGCGGACCGCGGGGAAGGAGCGGGTGCCGGCCATCAGGAAGTCGAACCCCTCCCGATGCAGCTCGGCGTCCGCCTCGCGCGCCGCGATCTCGTCCGCGGCGCGCAGCGGGCGCAGCAGGAGGCCGTCCACGGTGACGGTGGGGCTGGGGTCCGGGAGCATGTGCCGAGTGTACGAGGGGGACGCCGGGCGTGGCCGCGTGAGCCGCCCGCCGCCCCAGCCCTCGTGCTTTCCCCACCTCCGCGCCACCCCCGCGCCGTGAGCCAGACGTTTCGGTCGTGATCAGCCCCTGATTGCAGCCGAAACGTCTGGCTCGCGGCACAGCCCCCGGGCCGCCGCGCCCCCCACGACACGAGCAGGGGTGACGTGGATCACGTTCGAGGCTAGGGTGTGGGGACCGACGATCGCCCATCCCCAGGAGGTCGCGATGACCGTGCCGTCCTCGTCGGCGGAGCATGCGCTCGACGCTCGCCCCGAGCTGCCGGGCGAAACCGTGTCCCGCGTCGCCATGACGCCCGCGGCGCTCGAGCTGATCCGCCGACTCCTCCCGATCCACGGCCCGCTCATGTTCCACCAGTCCGGCGGCTGCTGCGACGGCTCCGCGCCCATGTGCTATCCCGCCGGCGACTTCACGACCGGCGCCGCCGACGTCCTGCTGGGCACCTTCGCGCTGCCGGCCGAGGGGGACCAGGCCGCCGTGGAGATCCCGTTCTGGATGTCCGCCGCCCAGTTCGAGTACTGGAAGCACACCCACCTCACCCTGGACGTGGTGGACGGGCGCGGCTCCGGCTTCTCCGTCGAGGCGCCCGAGGGCAAGCGGTTCCTGATCCGCTCGCGGTTGATGGCAGGCTCGGGATGAGCTCGACCCTCGCCACCAGCGCCTACCGACGCGCCGTGGACCGGGCCCACGAGTCCCTCGCCGCGGTCCGCCTGTCGCTCGCGCCGTCGTCGCCCACCGCTCCGGCCGGCGCAGACCAGGGCCTGCGCGCCGCCCTGCAGGGGCTGCGGCGAGAGGTCCGTGAGTCCTGGCTGCGCTCCCTCGGCGCCCTCACCCCCGCGGTACCCGGCCAGACCGACCCGGCCACCCTCTCCGACGACGACCTCGCCGCCGCCCGCCGAGACCAGCGCCTCGCCGTGGCCCTGCCGGTGGTCCGCCGCATGCTCATCCACCCCGCGGCCGAGGCCGGGATGCTCGCCGCGATCGGCAACGCGCGCGGCCACCTGCTGTGGGTCGAGGGCGACCGGACCGCGGTGCGCCACGCCGAGACCATGGGCTTCGTGGCGGGCGCCGACTGGTCCGAGGCGTCCATGGGCACCTCCGCCCCCGGCATCGTCCTCGCGACCGGCGCCCCCACGCAGGTCAGCCGCGGCGAGCACCTGAGCCCGCGCGTGCACCCGTGGAGCTGTTCGGCCGTCCCGCTCACGGACCCGGCCACCGGGCGGCTCGTCGGGGTCCTGGACCTCACGGGCGGGGAGGACGCCGTCAGCCACCTCGCCCTGCCGCTGCTCCAGGCCACCGTGGACGCCGTGCACGCCGCCTGGCGGGACCTGCCCGCCCCGTCCCGGGGCCGTCCCCGCGGCACCGCCCCGACGCCGGGCCCCTCGGCTCCGCCGTCCGCCTCGCCGGGGCCGAGCCCCGCCGCCGCGCCGCACCGCCACGACGCCGCCGCGGGCCTGTTGCGCGTCACCGGCCACCTGCCGCCCACGCTGGACGGGGTCGAGCTCACCGGCCGGCACGCCGAGATCCTCACCCTCCTCGCGTGGCACGGCCCGGGCCTGACCGGCGCCGAGCTCGAGGTCGCGCTGTATCCGGAGGAGACCGCCGGGCCCCGGCCCGCGCCGGGCGATTCCCCCGCCCGCGCCATCTCGCTGCGCGCCGAGGTGCATCGACTCCGCCGGGCGCTGCGGGACGTGGGGGCGCCGGTGGCACTGCTGTCCCGGCCGTACCGGCTCGTGGGGGAGGTGCACGCGGACCTGCTGTGCGCGCGGGAGGCGCTGCGCGCCGGGGATCTGGACCGTGCGCTGCACGCGGCGGCCGGGCCGGTGCTGCCGCGGTCGGCGTCCCCCGGTGTCGCCTCGATCCGCGCGGAGCTGGGGGAGGCGCTGCGCGAGGCCGTCGCCCAGGACGCGGATGTCGAACAGCTCTGGGCCTACCTGGGCCGCCCCGAGGCCCGCGACGACGTCGAGCTCTGGGGCGCCGCCCTGCGTCTGCTGCCGGCGGACTCGCCGCGGCGGGCGCTCGCCGTGGCCACGCTCGAGCGGATCGAGCGGGACCTGGCCTGACCCGGCCCGCCCCTCACCCGCGCCCGGCTGCAACCTCCGTGCAACCTCCTTGTGACTAGGGTCACAGCCACGGCAGGGCGCCACCGGCGCCGAGGCAACCGCAGGCAAAGGAGCCAGCACCATGACCGTCTACGCATTCCCCGGCACCGAGGGCGCCAAGGTCGAGTTCAAGTCCCGCTACGAGCACTTCATCGGAGGAGAGTGGACACCCCCGGTCAAGGGCCAGTACTTCGAGAACGTCACGCCCGTGACGGGCAAGGTGTTCTGCGAGGTCGCCCGCGGCACGGCCGAGGACATCGACGTCGCCCTCGACGCCGCCTGGAAGGCCGCCCCGGCCTGGGGCGCCACCTCGGCGGCCGAGCGTGCGCTCGTGCTGCACCGCATCGCGGACCGCATGGAGGAGAACCTCGAGATGCTGGCGGTCGCGGAGACCTGGGACAACGGCAAGGCCGTCCGGGAGACCCTCAACGCGGACCTGCCGCTGGCCATCGACCACTTCCGGTACTTCGCCGGCGCGATCCGCGCGCAGGAGGGCGGCCTGTCCCAGGTGGACGAGGACACCGTCGCCTACCACTTCCACGAGCCGCTCGGCGTGGTCGGCCAGATCATCCCGTGGAACTTCCCGCTGCTGATGGGGGTGTGGAAGCTGGCGCCCGCGCTGGCCGCGGGCAACGCCGTCGTGATCAAGCCCGCCGAGCAGACGCCGGCCTCGGTCATGGTGTTCATCGAGCTGATCGCGGACCTGCTGCCGGCCGGCGTCGTCAACGTGGTCAACGGCTTCGGCCTCGAGGCCGGCAAGCCGCTCGCGCAGTCGCCGCGCATCCGCAAGATCGCGTTCACGGGTGAGACGACGACGGGCCGGCTGATCATGCAGTACGCCTCGGAGAACATCATCCCGGTGACCCTGGAGCTGGGCGGCAAGTCGCCCAACGTCTTCTTCGAGGACGTCATGGCGGCCGACGACGCCTACTGGGACAAGGCGCAGGAGGGCTTCACCCTGTTCGCGCTGAACCAGGGCGAGGTCTGCACGTGCCCGTCGCGGGCGCTCGTGCAGGAGTCGATCGCGGAGAAGTTCCTCGACGCCGTCGTGGAGCGGACCTCGCGCATCGTGACCGGCAACCCCCTCGACACGGACGTGATGATGGGCGCCCAGGCCTCCAACGACCAGCTCGAGAAGATCACGTCCTACCTGGACATCGGCCGTCAGGAGGGCGCCGAGGTGCTGATCGGTGGCGCCCGCGCCGAGATGGAGGGCGAACTGGCCGGCGGCTACTACGTGCAGCCCACGATCTTCCGCGGGGACAACTCGATGCGCATCTTCCAGGAGGAGATCTTCGGGCCGGTGGTCTCGACGACCACGTTCACCGACTTCGACGACGCCATGCGGATCGCCAACGACACGCTCTACGGGCTCGGCGCCGGCGTGTGGTCCCGGAACGGCAACACCGCCTACCGCGCGGGCCGGGCGATCCAGGCCGGCCGCGTGTGGGTGAACAACTACCACGCCTACCCGGCCCACGCCGCGTTCGGCGGGTACAAGTCCTCCGGCATCGGCCGCGAGAACCACCTGATGATGCTCGACCACTACCAGCAGACCAAGAACCTGCTCGTCTCCTACTCCGAGGACAAGCTCGGGTTCTTCTGAGCCGACGCCGGCACCGCACGACCCCCCCTCCCCACTCCACGAAAGGTGATCCCCATGACCACGATGAAGGCAGCCGTCGTCACCCAGTTCGGCACAGAGGCCGACGTCACGGAGGTCGAGCGCCCGACGCCCGGCCAGCACCAAGCGCTCGTGAAGCTCATCTCCTCGGGCGTCTGTCACACGGACCTGCACGCGATGGAGGGCGACTGGCCGGTGAAGCCGACCCCGCCGTTCATCCCGGGCCACGAGGGCGTGGGCATCGTCGAGGAGGTCGGACCCGACGTCGAGAACCTCAAGGTCGGGGACATGGTCGGCAACGCGTGGCTGTGGCGAGCGTGCGGCCACTGCCAGTACTGCCGCACCGGGTGGGAGACCCTGTGCGAGGAGCAGGTCAACGGCGGCTACTCCGTGGACGGTTCGTTCGGTGAGTACATGCTCGTGGATGCCCGCTACGCGCCCGTGATCCCCGAGGGCGCGGACCCGATGGAGGTCGGCCCGATCCTGTGCGCCGGCGTCACGGTGTACAAGGGGCTGAAGCAGACCGAGGTGCGGCCCGGGCAGTGGGTCGTGATCTCCGGCATCGGCGGCCTGGGGCACATCGCGGTGCAGTACGCCGTGGCGATGGGCATGCGCGTGGTGGCCGTGGACGTCGCGGACGACAAGCTGGCGCTCGCCTCTCGGCACGGCGCGGAGCTGACCGTGAACGCGAACGTCGCGGACCCCTCCGTGGAGATCCAGGAGAAGATCGGCGGCGCCCACGGTGTGCTCGTCACGGCCGTGCACCCCCAGGCGTTCGGCCAGGCCATCGCGATGACCCGCCGCGGCGGCACCATCGTGTTCAACGGCCTGCCCCCGGGCGACTTCCCCGCGCCGATCTTCGACATCGTCCTCAAGGGCCTGACCATCCGCGGTTCGATCGTGGGCACCCGGCAGGACATGGTCGAGGCACTCGAGTTCTACGCGGCCGGGAAGATCCACCCGACGTTCCACACCCGTCCGCTCACCGAGATCAACGACGTGTTCGACGAGATGCGCCACGGCAAGATCGAGGGCCGCGTCGTGATCGACTACGCGATGCAGGACTGACGTGTCGCCTGGGCGTCGGCTGGGCGCGGGGTAGTATCGGCACATCACGCGCACCAGTGCGACGGCGGTCGTCCCACCCGGAGATCCGGGCCGGGGCGGCCGCCGTCGTCGTCGCGGGGACGGGGCGGGCCGCAGCGCGCCCGACGCCCGAGCCTCAGCGGGCCGCGTCCGGGGCGACCCCGTCGCGCAGCCACTCCAGCGTGGCCGGCCAGAAGGTCGGCGCGAACCGCGCGTGGAGCAGTCCGAAGTGCCCGATCTCCGTGACACCGAGCTCCTCCGGCCGCACCCGCCAGCGCACCGTCCGCCGGCCCGGCGAGTAGGCGTCCGCGCGGTCGAGGGCGGCGTCGGTGCCGAAGTCGTCGTCGACGGGCGCCACGATCAGCGCGTCCGCCGTGAACGCGGCCAGACGACGGCGCAGCTCGTCCCGGCCGGCGGCGGTGCGGGCGCTCGCGGTGAAGTCGCGGCGGCTGCGCGCCCAGTCCAGGGCGACCCCGCGCGGCAGGTCCTCGAGCCAGCCGAGCCGCCGCCCCGGGAAGTGACCGCGGGCCAGCGTGATCGCCGGCATCGCCGCGTGCCACCGCGCCCACATCCGCACGCGCCCCGGCCGCGCCCGGTAGTCCCGCCAGTGGGCGTGCTGACCGCCGACGGCCACATGGCGGGCCACGTGACGCGCCTCGTCCGCGAGCCCGATGCCGAACCCGCCGTAGCTGTGGCCCACCGTCAGGAGGGGGCCGGGCAGGTGCGTCCGGGCCCAGCCGAGCACGGCGTCCGCGTCGAGGGCGCCCCAGTCCGCCCACCGCGCCTGCCGGGCCACGGCGAACGGCTCGCGGGACTCCCCGACACCCCGGTAGTCGAACGTGACCGCGTGGAACCCGTGGCCGGCGAGGAACTCGGCGTAGCGCCGGTAGTACGTGGCCTTCACCCCGGTCGCGGGGGCGATCACCACCGCGCCGGCGGGCCGGGCCTGGGGCGCCGTCGTGGGGGCGAAGTGGCGGGCCGCGAGCACGAAGCCGTCGCGGGCGCGGAGGCGCGCGGGGGTGGAGGTGGTCTGCGTCACGCCGCCACCCTAGGCGCGGGGCGGCGCGACCTGCGACACAATGGGCCCATGACTGAGACCCCCCAGAGCTCGTCCGGCCAGAGCCGGGACGAGATCCTCGCCCGCCTCGAGGAGATCTACGCGAACGACCCCGCGGTGCGCGAGCACGGCGTCACCCTCGGCGAGGTGGCCGAGGGCCGCGTGGTGCTGCACCGCGACGTCACCGCGGACATGGTGAACTCCCACGAGATCTGCCACGGCGGCTTCCTGTTCCACCTCGCGGACTCGGCGCTGGCGTACTGCGTGGCGACCTTCGGCGCCGCCCCCGTCACCCGGCGCGCCGAGATCACCTACGTGGCGCCCGCCAGGCTCGGCGCGCACCTCGTGGCGACCGCCCGCCAGTCGGTGGAGTTCGGTCGCGACCGCATGATCGAGGTCGGCATCGAGGCGGACGGCCAGCTCGCAGCCTGGTTCACCGGCCACTCCACGAGCCCGCGGGCGCGCGCGTGAGCGCCGGGCAGGGCGCGACGACGGCCGGTCCGGTCATCGAGTCGGTGGAGCTGCACGTGGCGGCGGGGGCGGAGGCGGCGTTCGAGGCCGCCGTCGCCGAGGCCGAGCCGCTGTTCCGGGACGGGGGCGCGACGTCCTTCGCGCTGTCCCGGCAGGTGGAGGACCCGGCGCGCTACCGGCTGCTGATCGGCTGGCGCACGCTCGAGGACCACACCGTGGCCTTCCGCGAGTCCGACTCGTTCCTCGCGTGGCGTGCGCTCGTCACCCCGCACCTGGCGCAGCTGCCGGCCGCGACCCACTGGTCCGCCGTCTGACCCCCGCACCCCCCCGCTTTCGTTCGGGAAACGGCGGTCCCCGGCGCGTTTTCGTTCGAGAAACGGCGCGAGGGCCGACCGTTTCCCGAACGAAAGTGCCCGACACGCCGCCGTTTCCCGAACGAAAGTGCCGACTGAGACGCGGTCGGTTCAGAGGTGACGGCCGGCCAACCGCGTGAGGCTCGACTGGATGCCCCGCCCGTTGTCCGCCGGCACCCGCAGCAGCTCGTACGCGCGGCGCACGGCCGGCCGGGCCCACGAGTAGTCGAAGGTCTCGGTGACCTCGGTGGTGCCGTCCCCGTTGTCCCGGAACGCCCAGCGCCACCGGTGTCCGCCCGGGTGGGCCCACTCCACGAGCTCGTCCTCGTCCACGGCGGTGGCGGTCAGCGTCATCGTGTACGGCACCCCGTACTTCCGCATGGCCACGCGGAACCGGTCGCCCACGGCCAGCCGGTGCGGCCCGCTCACCTTCGGCCGCACGGTCCCGGACCCGTCCGCCTCGTGATGGCGGTGCGGGTCCGCGAGCATCGCCCACAGCTCGTGCGCCGGCGCGGCCACGGTGGCCCGGTAGGACACCTGGTGCTCGCCGGTCTCCACGCGCTCGGGCCACGCCGCCTGCGGGGCGGCCTGCGGCAGCCCGGACGACGACGGCGCGGCGGCGGACTCGGTCTCGGGGGTGGCGGACGAGGGGGTCGGCTCGGTGTTCATGCCGCCCAGTCTAGGAACCGCCGCGGACACCGGAAGTGGAGGCGACGGCACCCCCTCGGCGGGACACCACAGCACTCTTGCCGGGGGCCCGCCCCGGG
>NZ_JBVFVY010000030.1:0-16492 GCF_055522295.1 Micrococcus sp. CS26 | reverse complement strand
TCCCTTAACGTGTCCGTCCACGGTCGTATGCTGGACGGAATCTGACAGCGACGCCGCCCGCGCGGGGCGGACGTCTCCGCCCGGCCCTCGAGGAGTACCACCATGGCGCGTATCGGAGAGAGCGCTGACCTGCTGAAATGCTCGTTCTGCGGGAAGAGCCAGAAGCAGGTGCGCAAGCTCATCGCCGGCCCGGGTGTCTACATCTGCGACGAGTGCATCGAGCTGTGCAACGAGATCATCGAGGAGGAGCTCGGCGAGGCGGCGGAGGCGGACGAGACCGTCCTGCCCACCCCGCAGGAGATCTTCGACCACCTCGAGAGCTTCGTGATCGGCCAGGAGGCGGCCAAGCGTTCCCTCGCCGTCGCCGTGTACAACCACTACAAGCGCGTGCGTGGGCCGCAGGCGCGGAGCGGTGACCTGGCCGACCGCCTCACCGAGCGGGACGACCTCGCGGACGTCGAGGTCGGCAAGTCGAACATCCTCATGGTCGGCCCCACCGGCTCCGGCAAGACGTATCTCGCGCAGACCCTCGCCCGGCGGCTCAACGTCCCGTTCGCGGTCGCGGACGCCACGAGCCTCACCGAGGCCGGCTATGTGGGCGAGGACGTGGAGAACATCCTCCTCAAGCTCATCCAGGCCGCGGACTACGACGTGAAGAAGGCCGAGCAGGGCATCATCTACATCGACGAGATCGACAAGATCTCGCGGAAGTCCGAGAACCCCTCCATCACCCGGGACGTCTCCGGCGAGGGCGTGCAGCAGGCCCTGCTGAAGATCCTCGAGGGCACGGTGGCGTCGGTGCCGCCGCAGGGCGGGCGCAAGCACCCGCACCAGGAGTTCCTGCAGATCGACACGTCCAACGTGCTGTTCATCGTGGCGGGCGCGTTCGCGGGCCTGGACGAGATCATCGGTTCCCGCGCCGGCCGCAAGGGCATCGGGTTCGGCGCGCCCCTGAACCACCTGGGCGCGGGGGACGTCACCTACGCGGACGTGCGGCCGGAGGACCTGCTGAAGTTCGGCCTCATCCCCGAGTTCATCGGCCGCCTGCCCGTGATCACCACCGTCGAGGACCTCACGCACGAACAGCTCGTGCGGGTGCTGACCGAACCGAAGAACGCCCTGCTCAAGCAGTACCAGAAGATGTTCCTCATGGACGGCGTGGAGCTCGAGTTCGAGCAGGACGCCCTGGACGCCGTCGTCGCCCAGGCCGAGGCCCGCGGCACCGGCGCCCGCGGCCTGCGCTCCATCATGGAGAACGTCCTCAAGCCCGTGATGTTCGAGCTGCCCTCCCGCTCGGACGTGGGCACGGTCGTCATCTCCGGGGACGTGGTGCGCGGCGAGGCCGAGCCCACGCTCATCCCGGCCGAGGTGGAACGACGTCGACGCGGCCGGAGCGCCTGATCGCCGTCGCCCAGCAGGACCGACCGGAGCCGAGACGGCTCCCTGACCGCAAGGAGCACAGCATGACCGACACCACGCAGCAGCCCACCGTCGAGTTCTACTTCGACGCCACATGCCCGTTCGCCTGGATCACCTCCCGGTGGATCCTGGAGGTCCAGAAGGTGCGCGACGTGCGGGTGGTCTTCAAAATCATGTCGCTCGCCGTCCTGAACGAGGGCCGCGACCTGGACCCCGACTACCTGGCCCGCCTCGAGAAGGCCTGGCTGCCGGCCCGCGCCGCCGTGCAGGTGCGCGAGCGGCACGGCGCCGAGGCGCTCGGCCCGTGGTACAGCGCGGTCGGCACCCGCATCCACGAGCAGGGCCGCACGGACTACGAGGCCGTGGTGGCCGAGGCCCTCGAGGAGCTCGGCCACGACGCGGACATCCTGGACGCCGCCCGCACCGACGTGGCCGACGAGCAGCTGCGCGCCAGCCAGAAGGAGGCCGAGGACCTCGTGGGCAACGACGTCGGCACGCCCGTCGTGGCGTTCAACGGCACCGCCTTCTTCGGTCCCGTGATGACCCGCATCCCGCGCGGAGAGGAGGCGGGCCGCATCTTCGACGGCGCCGTCGCCCTGGCCGACTTCCCGTACTTCTACGAGATCAAGCGGGCCCGCACCACGGATCCGCAGTTCGACTGAGCCCCCGGCTCGCACGAGACCGGCCCCACACCTTCAGCGCGAAGGTGTGGGGCCGGCGTCGTCGGGGGCGCGGGGCGGCGGGGGTCAGCGGCGCGCCACCCGGCCGGCCGCGCGGATCAGGGGGACCTGCAGGGGCAGCCGCCCGAGGGAGACCAGTTGCGCCGGCCAGGGCCGGCGTCGCCACTGCCAGGCCATCCACGCATTGCCGGGCCACACGCCGAGGAAGAGCGCCTGCGCGGCGCGTCCGCCCGCGCGCCGGGTGTGCGGAACGGCCAGCAGACCCGCCACGGCCAGCTCGGCCACGCCGGAGCCGTGGGTCCACGCGCGGGCCGAGCCGGGCAGGAACGGCGGGATCAGCCCGTCGAAGGGTTCGGGTCGGACGAAGTGGAGCACGCCCATGGCGGCGAGGGCGGCGGACATCCGCCGGGCGGAGGAGTCGCAGGCGCGGCGGCCGGCCGGGGCGGGATCGGGTGTGGGTCTCATCCTCTCAGTGTCCACCCCCGCCGCGGTGACCGCACTGCGACATGCGGCAAGAGCACGACCAGGAGGTGCACCACGACACCCCCGGGAGGGCCGCCTCCCGACGAACTCCGATCCGGCGGCGGACTGTCCGACGTGCGCTGTGCCCTACCGGATCCGGGCCACGAACATCCCACGCTGACGGCAGACTCGGGCCCGCGGCACGGACGCGACGACGGCCCCGCCGCCCGTGATGGGCGACGGGGCCGTCGTCGTGCCGCGTGTGCTCCCGAGACACCTGCAGGGAGCGCGCGGCGCGGATCAGTCGTCCTCGGCCGGTGCGAGCTGCACGTCGGAGACGGTCAGGGGCGCGGACTCGCCGGCCTCGCCCTGCGTGAGGGACAGGTCCGCGATGTTGCCTGCCGCCTTGAGGTCCGCCAGGCCGCCGCGCAGCTTCTCGAGCCAGTCGGCCGGCCCGGTCACCACGGCGGAGCGCACCTCGGTCCGCTGCTTCACCTTGGCCTCGGACTTCGCCTTGCGGACGCCGCCCAGGACCTGCGCCACGGTGGGCAGGACCTCGGCGTCACCGGCGGAGGCGGCGAAGGACAGGGCCGCCACCTCGTCCGCGGCGCCCGGCCACGCGGCGGTGTGCACGGAGCCGGCGCGCCACCAGCTCCACACCTCCTCGGTGGCGAACGGCTGGAACGGGGCCAGCAGACGCAGCAGGGCGTCCAGGGTGGTGGCCAGCGTGGTCACCACCGAGGCCTGCTCGGCCTCGCCGTGGCCACCGTAGGCACGGTCCTTCACGAGCTCCACGTAGTCGTCCGTGAAGGCCCAGAAGAACTGCTCGGTCACGTTGAGGGCACGCGCGTAGTCGTAGGCCTCGAACGCGCGGGTCGCCTGCTCCACGGTGGCCGCGAGGCGCGCCAGCAGGGAGGCGTCCAGCGGGTTGGTGACGGCCGCGGCGTCGTCGGCCGTGCGGATGACGGCGTCCTGCGTGGCGCCCAGGTTCAGCACGAACTTGGCGGCGTTGAGCAGCTTGATGGCCAGGCGGCGGCCGATCTTCATCTGCGCCACCTCGTAGGCGGTGTCCGCGCCGAGGCGGGCCGAGGCGGCCCAGTAGCGGACGGCGTCCGAGCCGAACTGGTCCAGGATGTCGGTCGGGACCACCACGTTGCCCTTGGACTTGGACATCTTCTTGCGGTCCGGGTCGAGGATCCAGCCGGAGAGCGCGGTGTCCGTCCACGGCACGGAGCCGTTGAGGGCGTGGGCGCGCACCACGGTGGAGAACAGCCAGGTGCGGATGATGTCGTGGCCCTGCGGGCGCAGATCGAACGGGAAGACGTTGTTGAAGAACGCCTCGTCACGGGACCAGCGGCCCACGATCTGCGGGGTCAGCGAGGAGGTGGCCCAGGTGTCCAGGACGTCCGGGTCGCCGGTGAAGCCGCCGGGGACGTCGCGCTGGTCCTCGGAGTAGCCCGGGGCGGCCTCGGCGGCCGGGTCCACGGGGAGCTGCTCGTCGGCCGGGAGGATCGGGTTCTCATAGTCGGGCTCGCCCTCCGCGTCCAGCGGGTACCAGACCGGGATCGGCACCCCGAAGAAGCGCTGGCGGGAGACGAGCCAGTCACCGTTGAGGCCCTCGACCCAGTTCTCGTAGCGGTGGCGCATGTGCTCCGGGTGCCAGGAGAGCTCGCGGCCGCGCTCGATCAGCTCCGCGCGGCGGTCGGCGTCGCGGCCGCCGTTGCGGATGTACCACTGGCGGGAGGTGACGACCTCGAGCGGCTTGTCGCCCTTCTCGTAGAAGTTCACGGCGTGCATGATCTTCTTCGGCTCTCCGTCCAGCAGGCCGGCCGCGGTGAGGGCGTCCACCACACCCTGCTTGGCGGAGAACACGGTCTTGCCGGCCACGGTGTCCGCATAGGCCTGCCGGCCGGCGTCCGTGGTGATCCACTCGGGGGTGTCGGCGGCGAAGCGGCCGTCACGGCCGATCAGGGTGCGGGTCGGCAGCTGCAGCTCGCGCCACCAGGTGACGTCGTTGAGATCGCCGAAGGTGCAGACCATGGCGATGCCGGAGCCCTTGTCCGGCTTGGCCAGCGGGTGCGGGAAGACCTCGACCTCCACGCCGTACAGCGGGGAGGTGACGGTCGTGCCGAACAGGTGCTGGTAGCGCTCGTCGTCCGGGTGGGCGACCAGGCCGGAGCAGGAGGCCAGCAGCTCGGGGCGGGTGGTCTCGATGAAGACCTGCTCGCCGTCCGCAGCGGTGAAGGCGTAGCGGTGGTAGGCGCCGGGGACCTCGCGGTCCTCGAGCTCGGCCTGGGCCACGGCGGTGCGGAAGGTCACGTCCCACATGGTGGGGGCCTCGGCCAGGTAGGCGTCGCCCGAGGCGATGCCGGCCAGGAAGGCGCGCTGGGAGACGGCGCGGGAGACGTCGTCGATGGTCCGGTAGGTCATGTCCCAGTCGACGGACAGGCCGAGGCGGGTGAAGAGGTCCTCGAAGACCTTCTCGTCCTCGACGGCGAGCTCCTCGCAGAGCTCGATGAAGTTCTTGCGGGAGATCACGTCCCAGTCGCGCTGGTTCTTCGCCGGCTTCTCCGGCGGGCGGTAGCCCTCCACGTACGGCTTGGCCGGGTCGCAGCGGACGCCGTAGTAGTTCTGCACGCGGCGCTCGGTGGGCAGGCCGTTGTCGTCCCAGCCCATCGGGTAGAACACGTTCTTGCCGTTCATGCGCTGGTAGCGGGCGAGCACGTCGGTCTGCGTGTAGGAGAAGACGTGGCCCACGTGCAGCGAGCCGGAGGCGGTCGGCGGGGGAGTGTCGATCGAGTAGACCTGCTCGCGGGTGGTCTGCGTGTCGAACGCGTAGGTGCGCTCGTCGGCCCAGCGGGCGGTCAGCTTCTCCTCGAGGCCCTCGAGGGCCGGCTTGTCCGGCACGGCCACGGCGGCGGGGGTGGACGGGGTCGATGCGTCGATGGGCGTGTCTGTGCCCTGCGTGTTCTCAGCCATGCCCGCCATCCTCCCATGACCGGGGCGGCGGGCCGGGCCTGCGACGACGCCCGGGACGTCCCGCCCTTCCAGTCGGTCGACCTGGAGGAGGTGATCCGGGCGGTGCTCCGAACGGCACGGCTCGGCTACGGTCGGAGGCGTGAGCCACACCCATGAACCTGCGAAGAACCCCGCCCGCGCCGCCGTCGTGACGGGGGCCACGAGCGGCATCGGCCGCGCCACGGCCCTCGAGCTCGCCCGCCGCGGTTGGCGCGTGTACGCCGTCGGCCGCCGGGCCGAGCGCCTCGAGACCCTCGCTGCCGACGCCCGGGCCGAGGGCGTGAGCGGCGACGTCGTCCCCGCCCCCCTGGACGTCACGGACGAGGCCGCCGTCGCCGCGCTGGCCTCGCGCGTCGAGGCCGACGGCGGCGCCGACACCCTCGTCAACATCGCCGGCGGCGCGCGCGGCACGGACGCCGTGGGCGTGGGCGACCGCGCCGACTGGGAGTGGATGTACCGCGTCAACGTGCTCGGCACCCTGACGATGTGCCAGGCGTTCCTGCCCATGCTCCGCGCCCACGGCGAGGGCACCGTGCTCAACCTGACCTCGACCGCCGCCGTCACCGCCTACGAGGGCGGCGCCGGCTACAACGCCGCGAAGATGGGCCAGCACGGGCTCACCGGCGCGCTGCGCCTGGAGGAGGCCGAGCACAACGTGCGGGTGATCGAGGTGCTCCCGGGCATGGTCCACACCGAGGAGTTCTCCCGCAACCGCCTGGGCGGCGACCAGTCCGCCGCGGACGCCGTGTACGCGGGCGTGGAGAAGCCGCTCACCGCCGAGGACGTCGCCGAGGTGTGCGTCCACGCCGTCGAGCTGCCCCACCACGTGAACCTGGATCAGATCGTGATGCGGCCGGTCGCCCAGGCTGCCCAGCACAAGGTAATCCGCCGGTGAGCGGCGGGCCGCAGAACGTGTGGGCCGACGCGGTGGGCTCGGCATGAGCGCGCCCGTGCTGCACGTGATCGCCTGCGCCCACGGCACGCACGACGCGGCCGGCCGCGTCGTGATCGACGGCCTCCGTGCCGACCTGGCGGCCCTCCTGGCCGCCGAGGGGCCGGGCGCCCAGGTCCACGAGGCCTACGTGGACGTGCAGAGCCCCTCCCTCGACGAGGTCGTGGCGGCCCTGCCCCCGGGGGAGCCGGCCGTGATCGTGCCGCTGCTGCTGTCCCTGGGCCATCACGTCCACCACGACATCCACCACGCCGCGGCCGCCCGACCCGACACGATCGCCGCCGCACCGCTGGCCGGGGCCGGGGACGACGTCGAGCCGCGCCTGGTGACCGTTCTGGCCGAACGGGTGGCCCAGGCGGTGCCGGCCGGTGAGGCCGCGACATCGGAGGTCATCCTGGCGGCGGCCGGCACCCGCGCCGCGGACGGCCAGGCCCAGGTGCACGCCCTGGCCGGGGCCCTGGCCCGGGCCACGGGACTGCCCGTGACCGCGGCGTTCGGGGCGGCGGCCACCCCCCGTGTGCCCGACGCCGTCTCCCGGGTGCGCGCCGCCGGCCGTCGCGCCGTGGTGGCCGCCCACCTCTTGGCCCCCGGGCACTTCCACGACCGACTCGGCGAGAGCGGCGCGGACGCGGTCACCGACCCCCTGCTGCCGCATCCGCTGGTGGCGCGGATCGCCCTGGACCGGCTGCGGTCCGCCCTCGCCGAGGCCCCGAGGGGAGCCGCCGGAGGCCGCTGAGCCGCTCGTCACACGGCCGGGGCTGGGCCGGGCCCCGACCGCGGGCCGGCCCCGGGAACGTGACGAACCGCGTCGACGATCTTGGGGTCGGCATGCCGGGTTCCTAGCGTGGCGGCCATGACCCAGGTGAACGAGACGTCGAGGCCGGCGCGCACCCCGCGCCGTCCCTCCGCCAAGCCGCACGGCCAGTGGAAGGTGGACGGGACCACCCCCCTGAACCACAACGAGGAGTTCAAGCAGCAGGACGACGGCCTGAACGTCCGCGAGCGCATCGAGCAGGTCTACGCCCGGGAGGGCTTCGACTCGATCCCCTCGGACGACCTGCACGGCCGCTTCCGCTGGTGGGGCCTGTACACCCAGCGCCGGCAGGGGATCGACGGCGGCAAGACCGCCACCCTGGAGCCCCACGAACTCGAGGACCGCTACTTCATGCTGCGCGTGCGCATCGACGGCGGCGACCTCACCACCGAGCAGCTGCGCGTGATCGGCGGGATCTCCACCGACTTCGGCCGTGACACCGCGGACATCACGGACCGGCAGAACGTCCAGCTGCACTGGATCCGCGTCGAGGACGTCCCCGAGATCTGGCGGCGCCTGGAGTCCGTGGGCCTGTCCACCACCGAGGCCTGCGGCGACGTGCCGCGCGTGATCCTCGGCTCACCGGTGGCCGGGATCGCCGCGGACGAGATCATCGACCCCACGCCCGTGATCCGGGAGATCGCGGACCGCTGGATCGGCGACCTCGAGATCTCCAACCTGCCCCGCAAGTTCAAGACCGCCATCACCGGACATCCCTCCCAGGACGTGGTCCACGAGATCAACGACGTCTCCCTGATCGGCGTGGTGCACCCCGAGCTGGGCCCCGGCTACGACCTGTGGGTCGGCGGCGGCCTGTCCACGAAGGCCCGCCTGGCCGACCGGGTCGGCGCCTTCGTCTCGGCCGAGCGCGCCCCCGAGGTGTGGCACGCCGTCGTGAGCATCTTCCGTGACTACGGCTACCGGCGCCTGCGCAACAAGGCCCGCATGAAGTACCTGCTCGAGGACTGGGGGCCGGAGAGGTTCCGCACCGTGCTGGAGGAGGAGTACCTCGGCTACGCCCTGCCCGACGGCCCCGCCCCGGCCCCGCCCACCCGCCCCGGCGACCACGTGGGGGTCCACGAGCAGAAGGACGGCCGCTTCTACATCGGCGCCGCCCCCGTCGTCGGCCGCTCCAGCGGCACCACCCTCACCGCCCTCGCTGACCTGCTCGAGGCCCACGGCTCCACGCGGCTGCGCACCACCCCCCACCAGAAGGTCGTGGTGCTGGACGTGGAGCGGGACCGGGTGGACGCCGTCGTCGCCGGCCTGAAGGAGCTGGGACTGGACCCGGAGCCGTCCGTGTTCCGCCGCTCCACCATCGCCTGCACGGGCCTGGAGTTCTGCAAGCTCGCCATCGTGGACACGAAGGACACCGCCACCGCCGCGATCGCCCAGCTCGAGGAGCGCCTGGCCGACCTCGCCGACCGCCTCCCCGAGCGGCTGAGCCTGCATGTGAACGGCTGCCCCAACTCCTGCGCCCGCATCCAGACCGCGGACATCGGCCTGAAGGGCCAGCTGCTCCCGGACGACGACGGCGGCCAGACGCCCGGCTTCCAGGTCCACCTGGGCGGCGGGCTGGCCTCCGTGGACCGCGCCGAGGCCGGCCTCGGACGCAGCGTCCGCGGCCTGAAGGTCCGCGCGGACGGCCTGGTCGACTACGTCGAGCGCGTCGTCCGCCGGTACGACGAGCAGCGTGAGCCGGGCGAGACCTTCGCCCGGTGGGCGCACCGAGTCGACGAGGAGGCCCTCCGATGAGCACCGTTCCCCCCACCCGTCCGACCGAGGACCTCGAGCGCCTGCAGGCGCTCGCGGAGTCCGGCGCCGCCGAGCTCGGTTGGGACGCCCCCGCCGAGGCGGTGGTCGACTGGGCCGCCCGCCACGTGGACC
Source organism: Micrococcus sp. CS26 (assembly GCF_055522295.1). Classification (NCBI taxonomy): domain Bacteria; kingdom Bacillati; phylum Actinomycetota; class Actinomycetes; order Micrococcales; family Micrococcaceae; genus Micrococcus; species Micrococcus sp. CS26. The sequence continues at coordinate 7,260 of NZ_JBVFVY010000030.1, read as the reverse complement.
TCCGTCGGGCCGCCGTGGCCTGCTCCATGGCCGACGCCGTCCTGCCGCACCTGGTGGCGCAGCGGATGCCCGGCGTGGACGTCCTCTTCCTGGAGACCGGCTACCACTTCACCGAGACCCTCGCGACGCGCGACGAGGTGGCCCGCCGCCTCGACGTCACCGTGGTGGACGTGCTCCCGGAGCTGACCGTGGCCGAGCAGGACGAGCGCCACGGCAAGGACCTGTTCGCCCGTGACCCGGGGCTGTGCTGCGCGATGCGCAAGGTCGAGCCCCTCAACCGGGCGCTGGCCGGATACGACCTGTGGTTCACCGGCGTCCGCCGGGACGAGGCGCCGACGCGCACGAACACCCCGCTGGTGGGCTGGGACGAGGCCCACGGCATGGTCAAGGTCAACCCCGTCGCCCCGTGGAGCTTCGACGACCTGGTCGGCTACGCCACGGACCACGACGTGCCCGTGAACCTGCTCCTGCAGAACGGCTACCCGTCGATCGGCTGCCGTCCCTGCACCCGCCCCGTCGCCCCCGGGGAGGACCCCCGAGCCGGGCGCTGGGCCGGGACCGCGAAGACCGAGTGCGGCATCCACGTCTGAGCGCCGCACCCGAGACAGACCAAGGAGACACGATGACCCTCACCCATGCCCCCGACCCGGGGACCGTGAGCCCCGCCGGGCCCGACGTCCAGGACGCCCTGGAGGCCGAGGCGATCCACATCATCCGCGAGGTGGTGGCCGAGTTCGAGCGCCCCGCCATGCTCTTCTCGGGCGGCAAGGACTCCGTGGTGATGCTCCACCTGGCCGCGAAGGCCTTCTGGCCGGGGAGGATCCCCTTCCCGGTGGTCCACGTGGACACCGGCCACAACTTCCCCGAGGTCCTCGAGTTCCGCGACCGCACGGTGGAGCGGCTCGGCCTGCGGCTCGTGGTGGGCTCCGTGCAGGAGTACATCGACCGCGGCGAGCTGCGTGAGCGCGCCGACGGCACCCGCAACACCCTGCAGACCACCCCCCTGCTGGACACGATCCGGACCAACCGGTTCGACGCCGTCTTCGGGGGAGGCCGCCGTGACGAGGACAAGGCGCGGGCCAAGGAGCGGATCATCAGCCTGCGGGACGCGTTCGGCCAGTGGGACCCGCGCAACCAGCGCCCCGAGCTGTGGAACCTCTACAACGGCCGTCACACCCCCGGCCAGCACGTCCGCGCGTTCCCCATCAGCAACTGGACCGAGCTGGACGTGTGGCGGTACATCGCCCGCGAGGACATCGAGCTGCCCTCCATCTACTACGCGCACGAGCGGGAGGTCTTCCGCCGCGACGGCATGTGGCGCGCCGTGGGGGAGCACTCCCGGCCGGCCGAGGGCGAGGAGGTCACCACGCGGACGGTGCGCTACCGCACGGTGGGCGACATGTCCTGCACCGGCGCCGTCCTCTCGGAGGCCGCCACCGTCGAGGACGTCGTGCTCGAGGTCGCCGCCTCCACCCTGACCGAACGCGGGGCCACCCGCGCCGACGACCGCATCTCCGAGGCGGCCATGGAAGATCGCAAGAAGGACGGGTACTTCTGATGAGCACCGCACTGCTGGACCGGCGCGCCCCCGCCGGGACCCTGTTCCGCCTGGCCACGGCCGGCTCGGTCGACGACGGCAAGTCCACCCTCGTGGGCCGCCTCCTGCACGACTCCAAGGCCGTCCTGGCCGACCAGCTCGAGGCCGTGGCCCGCACCTCCGCCGAGCGCGGCTTCGGCGGCGCCGAGGGCGGGCTGGACCTGGCGCTGCTGACCGACGGCCTGCGCGCCGAGCGGGAGCAGGGGATCACGATCGACGTCGCGTACCGGTACTTCGCCACGGACCGGCGCACCTTCGTGCTGGCCGACTGCCCCGGGCACGTGCAGTACACCCGCAACACCGTCACGGGCGCCTCGACGGCCGACGCCGTCGTGCTGCTCGTGGACGCCCGCAAGGGCGTGGTGGAGCAGACCCGGCGCCACCTCAGCGTGGTGGCCCTGCTGCGGGTGCCGCACGTGATCGTCGCCGTCAACAAGATCGATCTCGTGGACTACGCCGAGGAGGTCTTCACCGCGATCGCCGAGGACGTCCGGCGCGTGGCCCGGGAGCTCGGCCTCTCCGACGCGGTGAGCGTCCCGGTGTCCGCCCTGCAGGGCGACAACGTGGTCACCCGCTCCGAGCGGACGGACTGGTACACCGGCCCCACGCTCATGGAGCTGCTCGAGTCCCTGCCCGGGGCGGACGCCGAGGACGACGCCGCGGCCTCCTTCCGCTTCCCGGTGCAGCTCGTGGTGCGCCCCCAGGGCGCCCTGGCCCCCGGCCTCGACCCTGAGGTCTTCCGCGACTACCGCGGCTACGCCGGGCAGGTGGTGGCGGGCACCGTCCGGCCCGGGGACGCCGTCGCCGTCCTCACCCCGGGGCAGCCGGTGCGCACCACCACCGTGGTGGGCGTGGACGCCGCCGGGGAATCCCTCGAGGAGGCCTCCTCCCCGCAGTCGGTGGTCCTGCGCCTGGCCGACGAGGTGGACGTGGCCCGCGGGGACACGATCGCCGCCGCGGACACCGCCCCGCGCCCCACCGCGGAGGTGGCCGCCGCGCTGTGCTGGCTCTCCGCCGCGCCGCTGCGCGTCGGGCAGCAGGTCCTCGTCAAGCACGGCACCGCCGTCGTCCGGGCGCTCGTCCAGGAGGTGGCCGGCCGGCTCGACCTCGACACCCTGCGGCTCGACCCGGCCGAGACCCTCGGGCTCAACGACATCGGACAGGTGCGCCTGCACCTGGCCGCGCCGCTGCCCGTGGAGCCCTACGCCGTGCATCGGCGCACCGGGGCGTTCCTCGTGATCGACCCCCACGACGGGGCCACGCTCGCCGCCGGCATGGTGCGCGGCGGCGACGAGGCCTGAGACGGATGACGACGGTGGGACGGGAGCGGTCATGACAGTGGTGATGGAGGACGTGGGCAAGAGCTTCGGCGGGCCCACGCCCGTGCTGGAGGACGTCTCCGTGCGGATCGAGCCGGGCGAGTTCGTCTGCCTGCTCGGCGCGTCCGGATGCGGCAAGTCCACCCTGCTGAACATCATCGCCCGGCTCGAGGTGCCCACCGCGGGCGTCGTCAAGACCCCCCGGGAGGGGGCCGCGTTCATGTTCCAGGACGCCGCCCTCTTCCCGTGGCTCACCGCCCGCGGCAACATCGAGCTCGCCCTCCGCTTCGCCGGTGTGGCCGCGGGGGAGCGTCGGGAGCGTGCCGGGGAGCTGCTGCGCCTCGTCCACCTGGACGACGCCGCCGACCTGCGACCCCACCAGCTCTCCGGCGGCATGCGCCAGCGCGTCGCCCTGGCCCGGGCCCTCGCCCAGGACCGCCCCCTGCTGCTCATGGACGAGCCGTTCGCGGCCTTGGACGCGATCACCCGCGACCTGCTGCATGGGGAGCTCGAGCGCGTGTGGCGGCAGACCGGTCGGACGGTCGTGTTCGTCACCCACAACGTGGCCGAGGCCGTCCGCCTCGGCCAGCGGGTGCTGCTGCTGTCCTCACGTCCGGGTCGCGTCGTCGCCGAATGGGACGTGCCCGCGGCCGCCCGCCACGACGCGCCCGCCGCGGCCGCCCTCACGGCCGCCATCACCGCCCGACTCGGTCAGGAGATCCGTCGCCATGCGCACTGACACCCCCACCCTCGACGCCCCCGGCCGCGCGCCGGGGGCCGCCACCGACGACGAGCTGCGCGAGCTCGACAGCGGCCTCGACGCGCTCCAGGCCGTCGACTCGACCCGTCGGACGGGTCTGGCCGGGTGGGACTGGAGCCGGGTCCTGCTCCCGGTGGCCGCCGTCGTCCTGCTCGTGGCGACCTGGCAGGCCTTCGCGTGGCTGGCCGGTGCGCGCGGTGAGCCGATCACCGGTCCCGGTGACGTCGTCGGGGCCTTCGGGACGCTGTGGGCGCAGGGCCTCGTCCAGCAGGCAGTGGCGACGTCGGTGGGCCGCGCCGTCGTGGGCTTCGCACTCGCCGTGGTCGTCGGCGTCGGGCTGGGCCTCGTGCTCGGACAGGTCGGCGTCCTGCGGCGGGCGTTCGGCCCGCTGCTCACGGCCCTGATGGTGCTGCCCAACGTGGCCTGGGTGCCGCTCGCGGTGCTGTGGTTCGGCCTCAGCGACGCCACCGCGTACTTCGTGATGCTCACCGGCGCCGTCCCCGCCGTGGTCGCCGGCCTCACCACCGGCACGGACCAGGTGCCGCCGCAGCTGCGTCGCGCGGCCCGGGTGCTGGGCGCCTCGCGTCTCGAGACCGCCCTGCTGGTGGTCCTCCCGGCCGCCCTGCCCGCCTTCGTCTCCGGCCTGCGCCAGGGCTGGGCCTTCGCGTGGCGAGGCCTCATGGCCGCCGAGATCATCGCCGTCGGCGGGCCCATGGGCGTGGGACTCGGGACCCTGCTCCACGAGGGACGTGCCGCGTCCGACCTCGCCGTCGTCCTCTGCGCCGTCCTGACCATCCTGGCCGTCGGCGTCCTCGTCGAACTGGCCGCATTCGGCCCCGTCGAGCGGCGCATGCTGCGCCGCCGCGGGCTGCTGGAAGGGAGCACGCGATGACCGCGTCCGATCTGTACCCCACCTCCCTGCGTCTGCTCGGCCGGCCCGTCCTGATGGTGGGCGGCGGGCGCGTGGCCGGCCGCCGCGTGGGTGCCCTCCTCGACGCCGGCGCGCTCGTCACCGTGGTGGCCCCGAAGCCGGGGGAGGAGGTGGAGCGGCTCGCGGCGGCCGGCCTGCTCACTCTGCACCGCCGCCCCTACCGCCCGTCCGACCTCGACGGGGTCTGGTTCGCCCAGACCGCCACCGGCGACCGGGCCGTGGACGGGGCCGTGGCCTCCGACGCCGAGGCCCGCCGCGTCTGGTGCGTCGACGCCTCCGATGCCGAGTCCTCCGCCGCCTGGACGCCCGCCGTCGTCCGGGCCGGGGACGTGACCGTGGCCGTCAACGCCGGGGGAGACCCTCGCCGCGCCCGCGCCCTGAAGGATGCGATCACCCTCGCCCTGTCCACGGGGCGGCTGCCGCTGCGCCGGCGGCGCGCGTCCTCCGAGCCCGGCCGCGTGGCCCTCGTCGGCGGCGGCCCCGGCGACTCCGGGCTCATCACCGTGCGCGGCCGACAGCTGCTCGCGGAGGCCGACGTGGTGGTCGCCGACCGGCTGGGCCCGCGCGCCCTCCTGGCCGAGCTGGACCCGGCGGTGCCCGTGATCGAGGTCGGCAAGGCCCCCGGGAACCACCTGGCCACGCAGGACGAGATCAACGCCGTCCTGGTCCGGGAGGCCCGGGCCGGCCGCCTCGTCGTCCGGCTCAAGGGCGGCGACCCGTACGTGCTCGGCCGCGGCGGCGAGGAGGCGGCGCACTGCCGCGCCCACGGCGTCGACGTCGAGGTGGTCCCCGGTGTCACGAGCGCCGTCTCGGTGCCCGCCGCCGCGGGGATCCCGGTCACCCATCGCGGCGTCGCCACCGGCTTCACGCTGGTGACCGGCCACGAAGAGCTGGCCGAAGTGCCCACCCGGGCCGACCACACGCTCGTCCTGCTGATGGGCGTGCGCCGGCTCGCGGACACCGCGCGCCGACTGACGGAGCGCGGCTTCGACGGCGCGACGCCCGTGGCGATCATCGAGCGCGGCTGGATGCCGGACCAGCGGGTCACCGTGGGCACGGTGGAGACCATCGCCGCGCAGGCGGCCGCCGTCGGTGTGGAGAACCCCGCCGTGATCGTCGTGGGCGACGTCGTGCGCCTGAGCCCTTACGCCACCGGCGCGCCGGCGGCCGGCATCCCTGCCCCGATCTCGACCCTGAACCCGACCTCCGAAGGAGCACGAGCATGACCCCGACCCCCTCGTCCTCGAGGCCTGACCGCCCGTTGCGCATCGCCATCATCGGTGCCGGACCCGCCGGGGTGTACACGGCGGACATCCTGACCAAGGAGGAGCGGGACTTCCGTGTCAGCATCGACCTGTTCGACCGGTACCCGGCCCCGTTCGGCCTGATCCGCTACGGGGTGGCCCCGGACCATCCGCGCATCAAGGGCATCGTGACCGCGCTGCACAAGGTCATGGACCGCGGGGACATCCGTTTCCTGGGGAATGTGGACTACGGCACGGACCTGAGCCTGGCGGATCTGCGTCGGCATTACGACGCGATCGTGTTCTCCACCGGTGCGGTGCGCGACGCTGTCCTGGACGTGCCGGGGGTGGAGTTGGCCGGCTCGTTCGGTGGCGCGGATTTCGCGTCCTGGTATGACGGGCACCCGGATGTGCCGCGGCATTGGCCGTTGGAGGCCACGCAGGTGGCGGTGATCGGCAACGGGAACGTGGCCCTGGATGTGGCCCGGATCCTGTCCAAGCATGCCGAGGACCTGTTGCCCACCGAGATCCCGGACAACGTGTACCGGGACCTGGCCGCCTCCCCGGTCACGGATGTGCACATCTTCGGTCGGCGTGGGCCGGCGCAGGTGAAGTTCACCCCGTTGGAGCTGCGGGAGCTGGCGCATTCCCGGGATGTGGACATCGTGTTGTACGAGGAGGACTTCGACTTCGATGCGGCCTCGGAGAAGGCGATCGAGGAGAACAACCAGGTCCGCACCATGGTGGGCACGTTGACGAACTGGCTCATGGAGCAGGAGGACCGTCAGCAGAGCGCCTCGCGTCGGCTGCACCTGCATTTCCTGCAGGCCCCGGAGGAGTTCCTGGACGAGGACGGGGACGGCCGGGTGGACGGTCTGCGGATGCGTCGGATGGAGTTGGACGGTTCCGGTGGGGTCCGTCCGACGGGGGAGACCGTGGACTATCCGGTGCAGGCGGTGTACCGGGCGGTGGGGTATTTCGGGTCCCCGGTGGAGGGGGTGGAGTTCGATGAGGTGCGCGGTGTGATCCCGAACGCGGAGGGTCGTGTGCTGGACGCGGACGGCGCCCCGGTGCCGGGTCTGTATGCCTCGGGGTGGATCAAGCGGGGCCCGGTGGGGTTGATCGGGCACACCAAGGGTGACTCCCTGGAGACGATCAAGCATCTGATCGAGGACGAGCCGGGGCTGTGGCGGGCTCAGGAGCCGTCGGAGGAGTCGGTGATCGAGCTGCTCGAGTCCCGTGAGGTGCCGTACACGACGTGGGCCGGTTGGCATGCTCTGGATGAGCATGAGAAGTCCTTGGGTGCGCGGGCGACGGGGGCCGGGCCGGTGGCGCGGGAGCGGGTGAAGGTCGTGGACCGGGAGGAGATGACCCGCATCTCCCGGGAGAGCGTCCTCCTCGGCGCCGGA
>NZ_JBVFVY010000029.1:0-19927 GCF_055522295.1 Micrococcus sp. CS26 | reverse complement strand
CGAGGCCGCCCAGGGCCGCGGCCCGACCCGGCCCGCCGACACCGGCCCCGCCGCCCCGGCGACGTCCGGGGTGGGGTGGGAGGACGAGGTCGCCAGCGACGACGACGTCCCGCTCGAGGACTCGGGCCTCGTGGGCCGGGCCGTCGTCGAACGGGTGCTCGGCGGCCGCCTGCTCGAGGAACGCCCCAACGACGCCTGAGGCGAACGCGCCCGTACGCCGTCCGGGGCCGCGGGCATGATGGACGCGGCGCCGGACCACGGCGCCGCGTCGGGGCGCACGCCCCACGAGACGCACCATCGGACGAGGGAGACGGATGTACCAGGGCGCGGTGCAGGACCTGATCGACGAGCTCGGCCGCCTGCCGGGCATCGGGCCGAAGTCCGCCCAGCGCATCGCCTTCCACATGCTGGAGGCGGACCGGGAGGACATGCTGCGGCTCGCGGACGCCATCCGCACGGTCAAGGACAGGGTGCGGCTGTGCTCGGTCTGCTTCAACGTCTCCGAGGACGAGGTGTGCTCGCTCTGCCGGGATGAACGCCGGGACCGCTCCCAGATCTGCGTCGTCGAGGAGTCGCAGGACGTCATGGCCATGGAGCGCACCCGCGCCTTCCAGGGCCGCTACCACGTGCTCGGCGGGGCCATCAACCCGATCGCCGGCATCGGCCCCGAGCAGCTGCACGTCCGCGAGCTGCTCACCCGGCTGCAGGACGAGGCCGTGCAGGAGGTCATCCTCGCCACGGATCCCAACCTCGAGGGCGAGGCCACGGCCACCTACCTCGGCCGGCTCCTCGGCGCCACGGGCATCCGCGTCACGCGTCTGGCCTCCGGTCTGCCCGTCGGCGGGGATCTCGAGTACGCGGACGAGGTCACCCTCGGCCGCGCCTTCGAGGGCCGCCGCCTGATCAGCGGCTGACACGGGCCGGCGTCGAGCAGGCCCCGCCCGACGCCGGCCCGGCTCAGGCCACGCGCGTGCCGGCGGGCAGCCGCCCGGCCGGGGTGTCCAGGCGACGGTGGCCCCACCAGCCCAGCCCGGCCACCAGCACACCCTGCATCGCCAGGCCGAGCGGCCACACCGGCCAGGTGCCCTGCCGGTCCGGCACGCCGCTCTGGTCGAGACCGCGCAGCTCGCCGTCGAGGCACTCGACGTCCCGGACGGGGTCACGCTGGGTCCAGCGCAGGCCCACGGACAGCAGGTTGAGCGGCCCGGGCTCCGCCCAGGTCCCGTCCTCGACGAGCCCGCCCTCCCAGGGGGACGCATCCGCGAGGACGGCGTAGGGGTTCGCCGCGAGCAGCCATCCGCTGCGCCGCGGGTCGGGGATCGTCCGGGTGGTCACCGGGCCGACGCACCGGTCGGCGATCCCGTCGTACAGCTCCGGGTGCGCCGCCTCCCACTCGGCCCAGGCCCGCTCCGCCTCCTCCGGGGTCATCTTCTCGAGCTCCGCCTCGGTGAACGGCTCCGCCGTCATGGAGCCGTACTCGGCGTCGTTGGCCCGCACCTCGGTCTGCAGGAACTGCAGGGACAGCCCGAAGGCCACCAGGGTGCCGATCGTCAGCGCCGCCACGATCAGGTACGTCACCACGACGGCGAACAGCGTGCGCCCGGCGATGGCCGAGACGGCCACGCCGATCCCCGCGATCATGCCGAACTCCACGAGGATCATCACGAGCCCCACCAGCACGGCCCACGGGGACACGCGTCCCACCACGGCCGCGACCGCGAGCCACGGCAGCGCGGCCGCGAGGAACGCGGCGGAGGCGATCCACGCGGCCAGCCACTTGCCCGCCATCAGGTGCCCGGTCCGCAGCAGGGTGACCTGGGTGATGGCCAGGGTGCCGCCGGCACGGTCGCCCGAGATCGCGTTGGCCGCCAGGGCGGGCGAGACCAGCAGCGAGAGGGTGAGGACGAAGAGCAGGACGCCGTCGAAGAGCGTCCGCCCCAGGGCGCGCATCTGCTGCTCCGCCAGCTCCGGCTCCAGGCCGGACGCCTCCATCTCCGTCATGCCCAGGCTCCGCAGCCCGAGGGCGCCGAGGGTCACCGCCCCCACCACCACGAAGAAGACGCCCAACAGCACGTACCAGCCGCGCGAGCGCAGCCGCTGACGCAGTTCCATGCCCACCACGGTGGCCACGGCCTGGGCCGCGCCGAGGCGTCCCCCCGGCTGCGGCTGCGGCGGGCGGCGGTCGTGGATCGAGGTCGCGACAGCGGTGCTCACGGCCGGTCTCCTTCGGTGCGGGGGCCCTCCAGATGGAGGCCCAGGTAGGCGTTCTCGAGGCGGGAGCCCTCCGGGGCGAAGTGGCTGACGAGCACACCCTCGCGCACGAGGTCCGCGAGCAGCGCGGCCGCGGCGGCCTCGCCCCGCAACTGCACCACGACGCCGTCCCGGCGCTGGCCCGCGCCGGCGCCGGTGGCCGCGGTGACGGTCAGGCCGCGGGTCTCGAGGGCGCGGACGAGGGTGTCCCGGGCCGTCGGGTCGGGCCCGGCGATCCGGTAGGGGCGGGCGAGGCCGTCGGCGGCGCGGAACTCCTGGGTGGCCACCGTGGCGCCCTCACGGAGGAACACGGCGCGATCGGACATCTCCTCGAGCTCGGCGAGCACGTGGGAGGAGACGAGCACGGCGGTGCCGGCTGCGGCCATGGCGCGCAGGTCGTCCCGCAGCCGGATGCGGGCGGCCGGGTCGAGGCCGTTGGCGGGTTCGTCCAGGAGCAGGACGGAGGGCCGATGCACGGTGGCCCGAGCCAGGGACAGGCGCTGCTGCTGGCCGCGGGAGAGCACGCGGGCGGGCCGGTGGGCGAACTCCGTGAGCTCGACCCACGCGAGCTGCTCGTCCGCGCGCGCCGACGCCTCCGCCTTCCCCATGCCGTAGAGCCGGCCCAGGCTGGCGAGGATGTCGTGGCAGGTCAGCTCCTCCCACACGCCCAGGGTGTCGGGCATCCAGCCGAGCCGCCGCCGGGCCTCGACGGGCTCGCGCACCGCGTCCACCCCGGCCACGGACACGGCGCCGGCGTCCGGGCGCAGCAGGGTGGCCAAGATGAGCAGGAGCGTGGTCTTGCCCGAGCCGTTCGGGCCGACGAGGGCCGTCACGGAGCCGGCGGGCACGGTGAGGGAGACGTCCCGCACCGCATGGACGGCGCCGAACGAGCGGGCGAGGCCGTGGGCCACGATCCCGTCGTGGGCGGCCGCCCCCAGGACGGGTGCGGCGGGCGGGGGTGCTGGAGCGGTCATGGCCCCATCCTTGCCGGGCCGTGCACGGACGCGGATCCACCCGGGGGATGATCCCGGCGCCGATCCGAGCCCGACCGGGGTCGCAGGCGGGGCCGCAGGCGGGGCCGCGGGCGCCGTCGTCCTGACCGGCCGCGGGCGCCGGGTCCAGCATCCGGAACAGGGGTTCACCTGGCGGACCCGCGCGGGTGCGCGCCCCTAGACTTGGCCCGAACCGACCCTCGATCCCGTCCGGAGCGACCCATGAGTCTCATCGTCCAGAAGTTCGGCGGCTCCTCCGTGGCCGATGCCGCCGGCATCCAGCGCGTGGCCCGCCGCGTCGCGGACACGGTCCGGGCCGGGAACCGCGTGTGCGTCGTGGTCTCGGCCATGGGCGACACCACGGACGAGCTGCTCGACCTCGCCGCCGAGCTCACGCAGGACGCGCCCGCACGCGAGATGGACATCCTGCTCTCGGCCGGCGAGCGCATCTCCATGTCCCTGCTGGCGATGGCCATCCACGCCGAGGGCGTCGAGGCCCGCTCCTACACCGGCTCCCAGGCCGGCATGCTGACGGACACCTCGTACGGCCGGGCCCGGATCGTCAAGGTCAACCCCCACCGCGTGCAGGAGGCCCTCGACGCCGGCCGCGTGGCCATCGTGGCCGGGTTCCAGGGCATGAGCCCCGAGTCCAAGGACATCACCACCATGGGCCGCGGCGGCTCGGACACCACGGCCGTCGCCCTCGCCGCCGCGCTCGGCGCGGACGTGTGCGAGATCTACACGGACGTGGACGGCGTCTACTCGGCGGACCCGCGCGTCGTACCGACCGCCCGCAAGCTCACCGAGCTCTCCTCCGAGGAGACCCTCGAGATGGCGGCCTCCGGATCCAAGGTGCTGCACCTGCGCTCCGTGGAGTACGCGCGCCGCTTCGGCGTGCCGCTGCACGTGCGCTCCTCCTTCTCCGACCACGAGGGCACCTGGATCCTGCCCGACCCGAACGACACCATCACCCTTCAGGAAGGCGCTCCCATGGAACAGCCCATCGTCTCCGGCGTCGCCCACGACCGCTCCGAGGGCAAGGTCACGATCGTCGGCGTCCCCGACGTGCCCGGCAAGGCCGCCGAGATCTTCCGCGTGATCGCCGTGTCCAACGTGAACATCGACATGATCGTGCAGAACATCTCCCGCGAGGGCTCGGGTCGCACGGACATCTCCTTCACCCTGCCGATCGTGGAGGGCAAGGACGCCATGGCCGCCCTGCGCGCCGCCCAGGACCGGATCGGCTTCCAGGACATCGTCTCGGACCCGGAGATCGGCAAGCTCTCGCTGATCGGCGCGGGCATGCGCTCCAACCCGGGCGTCTCCGCCACCTTCTTCAAGGCCCTCGCCGACGCCGGCGTGAACGTGGACCTCATCTCCACCTCGGAGATCCGCATCTCCGTGGTCACCGCCGAGAGCAAGCTCGACGACGCCGTCCGCGCCGTGCACGCCGCCTTCGGCCTCGACGCCGAGGAGGAGGCCACGGTCTACGGCGGCACCGGCCGCTGACGCCGCACCCGCCGCTGCCCCACCCACCAACGACGCCGGCCCCGCACCTTCAGCGTGAAGGTGCGGGGCCGGCGTCGTGCGGGCGGTTCCTCCCGTTCCGTCAGCGAGGACGGAGGGGGTCGGCGGTCACGGGACCTGGACGGTCACGTCGGTCGTGATGCCCGCGTCCCAGGTGACGAGGCCCTTCCAGGTGCCCGAGGTCAGGCCGGACCAGGAGAGGGTCGCCTCGGTGGCCTTGCCCGAGGTCACGGGCACCGGGTTCGGGGAGACCGTGAGGTTGCCCGCGTCCTCGCGCAGCTTGAGCGTCTCGAGGGTGCCGGTGTCCTTGCCGCCGTTGGCCGCGTACAGGTGGCCGACCACGGTGTAGGCGCCCGGGGCGGGGTCGGCGATCGTCAGCGTCTCGGACTCGTCCGCGGTCGCCCGGGAGAGCTGCTTGCCCTCGGGGGTGATCACGTACAGGTCCCAGTCGGCGCCGGCGGCGCCCGCGTTGATCGAGGCCACCAGGGACTGGGTGCCCTCCTCCACGGTCACCGTGGACACGGCCAGTGCGCTGGACTCGAGCGAGTTGCTCGCGGTGGCGGCGGCCACGGTGGAGTCCACCTTGCCCAGGCCCAGGACCTGCGGGGTCAGCTCACCGGTCACGCCGGGGGTGATCTCCACGTCGGCGGAGCCGGTGGCGCCGGAGCCCTCGACGGCGGAGGTGACGGTCGCGGACTTCGCCTTCACGGTGACCGGGGAGGTCACCTCCGGGACGGCCTTGCCCTTGGCGGTGGTCCAGGACATGGAGCCGTGGGTCCAGGTGTTCACGGCGGCGTCGGTGCGGGTGACGGTCAGCTCGACGTCGGCGGACTGGCCGGCCTTCAGGTCCAGCACGGCCGGGGAGGCGGTCACCTCGAAGCCGGGCACGTTCGCAGAGAACCGCCAGCGGCCGTTCTCCAGGGCGGTCACGGTGCGGGTCACGGTGGCCGAGCCGACGACGTCGGGGATCGCCAGGGACGGGACGTTCACGTCACGGCCGGCGATGTCGCCGCGCAGCAGCGCGTCCCACTGCTCCTTGCCGGAGTCGTAGACCAGGCCCGGACGGGCGGCGGCGGCCGGATCGGCGGAGCCGGCACCCGTGGCGAAGTTGTCCGTGTTCACGGTGCCGTCGGCGTTGTACACGTCGCCGGCGGTGGTCATGAGGGCGGACTTCACGGCCATCGGGGACCAGGCCGGGTACTTGCCGATCAGCAGCGTGGCCATGCCGGCCAGGTTCGGCGAGGCCATGGACGTGCCGGACATCAGGCCGAACGTGTTGCCGTGGTAGTCGGGGTCCAGCGGGGAGACGCCGGCGATCACGTTCACACCGGGGGCGGCGAGGTCGGGCTTCAGGAGCTCCTGGTTCACGGCGTTGGCCGGGCCGCGGGAGGAGAAGCCGGCGATCTGGGGCAGCGGGTCCTCCGGCAGGCCGGTGGTGTCGCCCGGGACGATCGTGGCGGTGAGGTCGGAGGACTTCACCTTCTCGATCACGCCGTTGTCGTTCATGTGCACGGTCGGCACCGCGTGGATGTCCGCGTCCAGCGAGCCGGACGGGGTGTTCACGAGGATCATGCCGACGCCGCCGGCCTCCTCCACCACCTGCGACTTCTCGGTGCGGGCGTTCCCGCCGCGCTCGCAGAGCACGATCTTGCCGGCGGCCTCCTCGGTGAGCCCGCCGGGCAGGCAGAGACGCGCGGCCTCAGCGTCGCCGGCGGCGACCTCGGACGCGTGGATGACCTCGGCCGGGCCCACGCCGGTGCGGGCCGAGGAGGCGCCCCGGAGCTGCGTGCCGTCGGAGAACTGCACGGTGGCGGTGAGCTCGTTGGAGAACGTCTCCGCGGCCACGGTGGTCAGCCACGGGGAGCCGTGGTTCACGGTGTTCGGGCCGGGGCCGGAGTTGCCGCCGGAGGCGGCCACGAAGATGCCGGCCTCGGCGGCGGACTTGAAGGCCATGGCCACCGGGTCCACGATCGAGGTGTTGGAGCCGGAGATCGAGTAGTTCAGCACGTCCACGTTGTTCTCGATGGCCTGCTCGATGGCGGCCACGGAGGCGGAGGTGTAGCAGCCGCCGGTGTTCGGGTCGGTGTCCTCCCAGCAGATCTTGTAGGAGATCAGGTGGGCGGCCGGGGCCACGCCCGCGCCCTCGCCGAAGGAGTCGTCGTCGATGGTCTGCTCCACCCCGGTGTTGCCGAGGATGGTGGTGGCCACGTGGGTGCCGTGGGAGAACACGCCCAGCGGGGAGATGCGCTCCTCCGGGGCCCGCTCGTCCACCGGGACGAAGCGCTCGAAGTCGTCGGAGAAGGCGTAGGCGCCGATCAGCTTGGAGTCGCACGACGACGCCGGGAAGTCCGGGCCGGTCTCGCACTCGGCCGTGGCGGTGGTGCCGTCCGCCTTGAGCACGGCGATCTGGCCGTCCGCGGTGCGGTACGGCACGCCGACCTTGGCCTTGCCCTTGAGCGGCTGGACGGGCTGACCGTCGATGAACGGGTTGTCCGGGTGGATGCCGGAGTCGATGACGCCGACCACCACGCCCTTGCCCGCGTTCTCGGCCTTGCCGTACACGGACTTCCAGGTGCCCTTCTTGCCGGGCAGGCCGAGGAATTCGGTGGAGCTGTAGTCCGGGGCCACCTGCTCGTCCGGTGCGACGCCGAGCACGGCCGGGTCCTTCGCGATCGCCTGGGCCTCCTCGGCGGTCAGCTCGGCGACGAACGCGTTCACGGCGCGCTGGAAGGAGATCTCGGCCTTGGCGCCGTGGGTCTTCGCGACCTTCGCCTGCTGGCGCTGGAGCTTGGCCTCGTAGTTCTTCACGCGCGGGTGCGAGGGGTCGAACTTCGCCTTCGGGGCGGCGCCCGGAACGGCGCCGGCCTCGGGGGCGGTCACCGACGGCTGGTCCTTCAGGACCACGAAGTAGCGGCCGTCCTCGAACTGCTGCTGGACCTGCACGTCGCCCTGCGGGCTGGAGACGGTGCTGCCGTCGGGCAGGTCGACGGCGGTGGCCGACACCGCGAGCGCGGGAGCGGCCACGAGGCTCGCGCCCGCGACGGCCGCGGCCAGGGCCCGACGGCGCCGGGCAGGGGTGGGGTTCTGAGGCATTGCCTCCGCCTTTCTCATCAAGGTCCGCCCAGCTCTCACCCGTGGCACGCCGGCGGGGATGACGCCGGGGGACGGGGAGATCGGCGCCCATGTGATGAGCGCCACAGCGAGACATGTGCAATCTACCGTCCGGTAGGGCGTTTGACCAGATTTTTGCCAGGCAACGTCCAGGACCGTCGAATTGGGGCCGCCGGAGTGCGCTCCCCGCGTCGGCATCACGTGGGCCCGCTCGCTCATGAGGGGCGCCACGGGGGAGGATGGTGGGGCCATGCCCGAGCCACGCACCGACCCCGCGCCCCCGCCTACCGCCGTCGTCACCCTGCCCGCCGACGTGTGGCGGGCCCACGCGCGGGCACACCGCGAGCGCATCGCCCGACGCACGGACCCGCTGGTGGCCCTGCGGATGCGCGGCCAGAAGCACCCGGTGCAGGACTTCCTCTTCGGCTACTACACGCACTCCCCCGCCGCACTGCAGCGCTGGCACCCCGGGCCGGGGGTCCTCCTCGCGGACGACGACGGCGCCGCGGCCCGCGCCGAGGCGGCCGAGCTGGGCACGACCCCCCGGGGCGAGTGGAAGCACTACCGGCGCGTCGAGGCCGGCGAGGTAGCAGGCGCCGTCGTCGACGGCCGCCCGGTGGGCGGCTGGCTGGTGGACGCGGCGGCGGTGCTGGCCGACCGCGCGTCGGGGGTGGCGTTCACGCGGGACCTGCTCGCGCGCACGGCGGAGCGGGCGCCACGCCTGGGCTGCTTCGGGCTGCACGAGTGGGCGATGGCGTACCGCTCGGACGTGCACGGGGTGCGGCACTCCCAGCTGCCGCTGCGGCTCGGGGCCGGGGGGACGGACGCGGTGGTGGAGGGCTCGCGGATCCGGTGCACGCACTTCGACGCGTTCCGGTTCTTCGCACCCGAGGCGCGCGACCGCAACGAGGGCGACGACGGCGTCCTGCCCACGCGCGCCGGGATGCGGGAGATGGAGCAGCCCGGCTGCCTGCACGCGGGGATGGACCCATAGAAGTCAACATCGCTTAGGATGGAGTCATGCGCGCCGCCATCTACCTCCGCATCTCCCTCGACCGTCACGGCGACGGCCTTGCAGTAGAGCGGCAGCGCGAGGACTGCAAACGGATCATCGCTCAGCGTGGATGGGAGCACGTCGCCACCTATGAGGATCCGTCCGTGTCAGCTTCATCGCGCACCGTCACCCGCCCCGGGTATGAGCGCATGGTCCGAGACTGGCAGGCCGGCCGCTTCGACGCCGTTGTCTGCTGGGACCTCGACCGCCTCACTCGCCAGCCCCGGCAGCTGGAAGACTGGATCGACGCCGCCGAACAACGCGGACTACACCTCGTGACCGCGAACGGGGAGGCCGACCTAGGCACGGATGCCGGCCGGATGTTCGCCCGTATTAAGGCGGCCGTCTCCCGCCAGGAGGTGGACCGTAAGAGCGCGCGGCAGGTGCGCGCCGCTCAGCAACGCGCCGAGCTCGGCAAGGGGTGGGGCCCTCGCCGGCCGTTCGGATTCGCTGAGGACAAGGTGACCCATGACCCCGCCGAGGCGGCCGTGGTGCGCCGCATGTACGACGACTTCAATGCAGGCGTGGGCCAGCGCGAGATCTGCCGCCGTCTGGCCGCGGAGGGTGTGCGCACGAGCACGGGCCGGGAGTGGACTCAACCCGCCCTTCGGCAGTTTCTCCGCAATCCCCGCAACGCCGGCCTCCGCGCCTACCGGGGGGAGATCATCGGCCCCGCTGAATGGGCGCCCCTGGTAAGCGAATCGGTCTACCGCGCCGCCCTCGATCGCATGGACGCGCCGACGAAGCGTGTAGGAGGCAGCGGCGCTAAACATCTGTTGATCGGCGTGGCCCGGTGCGGGGTCTGCGATAGCCCGGTGGGAACCAACTACACGGCGACTCACAAGCGGCAGTACGCGTGCCGAGCCGGACACGTGGCGCGCTCCGCGGAGGCCGTGGACGCATACGTTTCTGAGGTCGCCGTGGGCGTCCTGTCCACCCGCGGGGCCGCTGCCTTTACTCGCCATGACGACGCGGGGCAGGTAGAACTCTCGGCCGAGGCCGACCGGATCCGAGCACGGCAAGAAGCGCTAGCGGTGGACTTCGCCGATGGCACCCTTACCGCCGCACAGTTGCGCGCAGCTAACGCCCGCATGGCGGAGCGTCTCGAACAGGTCACCGCGGCAATGGTCGCGGCCGAGGGTAATGCGGCGCTCCGCCCTCTGCTTGAGGCTGAGAGCGTGGCGGCAGGCTGGGAGCGTCTGGATATACCGCGGCGGCGCGCGGTGATAGACACGCTCATGAGCGTGCGGATCCTGCGGACGTCGCAGGGGTCCCGGTTCGACCCGGCCTCCGTGGAGATCACACCGCGCACGGGGTGAGGAGTTCCGCGGAACCAGCGGACAGCAGGGCGGGCCGCCCACGGAGGACCCGCACACCAAGGTGATACTTATCACATCCCGTTGACGGGGCAGGAACTGTCACATAGCGTGTAGTTAGGTCGCCAGAGGTGGGCCAGAGCCACGTAGTGCTCCCACCAGGCGGCAGGGCTGGACGCTCTCCGCCAGTCTCCGCAGGCGGGCGATCTTTGCCCCGTCTGGTTGACAGCCGCCGAAGTGAGTCATAGCGTGTAGTTAGGTCGCAAGAGGTGGGCCAAGGTGCCAGACATGGCGGAGAAACGGCCAACACACCTCTCAAGCTGACGACAGTCCCACGTCCTCGGGGCAGGCGCCCACAAGGGTTGTCTAGCCGCCCCGCTACGCCGGACACCACGGGGCCGCTCTATCTGCCCTACGGGCAGGGAGCCCCCCGCCCACTCCCACCCCTACGCACATCGCTAAGGCCAGTCACTCGACTGGCCTTTTTTCGTGCCCAAACTCAGGAGGAAACCCTTGTCCGAGATGGCCCCCACCCTGTGCAGCCCTCGCGAAATCGCAGAGATGTTCGGAGTCTCCACCCGCCGTATCAACAGCCTGATCCGGGAGGGCGCCCTGCCGGTCTACGTGCTCGGCCCGCGGACGCGCCGTATCGACGTTCAGGCCGCCCGGGAGGCCCTCGCCCTTGAGCGCCCTTGAAATCGCGGCGGCCGCCCGCCGGCTGGTAGAGGCGTGGCCCCCGCTCACCCCTGAACAGATCGACCGGATCACCCACCTGACGAACCCCGCCCCGAGCGGGGTTTTTTTATGCCCGGATTCGGGCCAGACGGAGGCCAAAACTACGTGATGACGGACATGAAGAAGGGCCGCCCCGCTACCGACGGGGCGGCCCCCACTACCAAGCTCGCCACTCCCATCTTACTCGACCCCGAGACCATGCTGGAGGGCGTCCTCGTCCTCGTTGTCGCCCACGCCGAGGCCGGGGAAACCCGCTACAGGCGCCGCGTGTTCTACACCGTGGCCGCCGCTCAGCGCGCCGCTGATCGCGCGGTGGAGCGCGGACACGCCGCGTCCATCACCCTGTGCCGGCTGGCACCGGTCACCACGCTGGCCGAGGGGTGGAAGGCATGAGCGGCCCGACCTGTCGCCACTGCGCGGATTGGGCATACGGCTATGCCGAGGGCTACGCCCAGGGGCACGCATCCGGTCTGGCCGCCGGACGCGTGCAGGGCGCCGCTGAGGGGCCCGCTCACCCGGCTATCGCTGACTCCGTGGCCCGCATGTTCGCCGGGTGGGACGGCGCCGAGGCGGCCCACGCCCGCTCCGCCGCCGGCTTCCGTGACTGGTACGCCCAGGCCCGCCAGGAGGTGAACGCGCATGGCATCGCCGCTTGATATGGAGGACGTGGACCTGTCCGAGACGACCCGCAAGCGGCCCGACTACTTCCACCCGGACCTCTACGACGAGCAGACGCCGGCACCTGAGCGCCCGGGGGAGCAGCACCGGGGACAGCTCCGCATGGCCCACCGGCTCGCCGAGGCGTACGAGGGCCGTTTGATGTACGTCAACGGCATGGACTGGCACCACTGGGACGGCACACGGTGGGCACCGGATGAGACCGCCGCCGCTGAACGGGCCGTGCACGATGTGCTGCGCTCCGCTCTGGCTGAGTCCCACGACGGTGACCGCAATCTGCGTGATGATGTGCGCCGCTGCGAGACGGCCGCCGGCATCCGGGGCGTCCTGGACATCGCGGCCACCCTGCCCGGTATCCGGGTGCCGGTGTCCGCCCTCGATGCCGACCCCTACCTGTTGAACGTCGCCAACGGGACATTGGACCTGCGAACACGCACCCTGCGCCCACACGACCCCGCCGACCGCTTGACGCGCGTGTGTCGTGGCGCGTGGGAACCCCAAGCGGACGGGGGCGAGTGGGAGGCGTTTCTGGCAACGATCCTCCCGGTCGAAGCAGAACGGGAGTATCTGCGCCGTGTCATCGGGCAGGCCGTGTTCGGGGCCGTCCGCGAGCACCTGTTCCCGGTGCTGACCGGGACCGGGGCGAACGGCAAGGGCACCGCGTACACGGCCATCGCACACGCGCTAGGGGACTATGCGGCCGTCATTGACCCCGACATGCTGATGACCTCCAGGCGGGGGCCAGGCGGGCCGGAGATGATGCAGCTATTCGGGGCGCGTCTGGTCATCGGCTCGGAGACCGAAGAGGGCAAGCCCCTGGACGCGGCGTTGATGAAGCGCCTGACTGGCGGTGACCCCATCACGGCCCGGCATCTGTATCAGGCGCCCGTCACCTGGGAGCCCTCGCACCAATTCGTTTTCGTCACCAATCATCTGCCCAAGGTCAAGGGCAACGATCCGGCGGTGTGGCGACGGGTCCGGGTCATTCCGTTTGACGTGGTGATTCCGCCCGAGCACCGGGACACGGCGCTGCCCGAGCGTCTGCGCGCCGCCGCTGACGCTGTAGTGACGTGGGCGGTGCGCGGGTGGTGGGACTACGAGGACCACGGCATGGGTGAGCCTGACGCGGTGAAGGCCGCAACGGACGCCTACGCGGTCCAGTCTGACGCCGTGCGCCGGTTCATCGCCGAGAACTGCGTCGTCATGTCCGGCGCGTCCGCGCGCTCCAGCGACCTGCACCAGTCATGGGCGGAATGGGCGATTCAGGACGGTGCAGACGCCCTGAGCGCTAAGGCATTCGGGGCCGAACTGGACCGGCTGGGATACCCCGCCAAGCGGACGAAGGTGGGCATGATCCGGGCCGGAATCGGACTCGCCGCCGAGTGCGAGGACTGACCGGGTGAAGGGTGGTGAAGGGTGTTTGTAAACCTCCCCACGCGAGGGGAGCTATAGAAAGTTTCCAAGAACCCTTCACCTCCCTACACCCGCACCCCCTGAACCGCAGAAACAAGCCAATTTGACGGCCCCCAGCCACCTCACGGTCGGGGGCCGTCGTCGTCCCCACAACCGAACGGAGGACCCATGACCACCTCGCCGAGCGCACCCGGCCAGCCGCACGCGCACGCCACACCGACACCCATGACCGCCGCCTCACTCCAGGCCCTGCACCGCGCCGCCGCCAACGGAATTCAGATGGCCCGCTTTCACGCCGACCGCGCCGAACGGCACCGGCTGCGGGCCGAGAAAGCAGAGGCCGAACTCATGGCCCTGCGTGCCGCCCACGCCGAGGAGGACGCGTGAAGACCCGCCGCGCCTACACCGCCGCCGGAATGGCCGCGTTCCTGTCCGAGCTCCAGCGCCGGCACGGCGCCCCCGCCCAGACCGGCACCCGGGCCGGCGTCCGCCCGGCGCCCCAGGAGATGCCCCCGCTCACCGCGGCGGACGGCACCCCTGAGCATCCGCTCCCCGCCACGACCCCCGAGGACTGATCCCCGCATGTACAGCGTCTACGCCCAGCACTGGCAGCGCGACACGGAAGCCGCCGCCTCCGCACGCGTCTACCAGGTATCTCGCCTACGTCACGACGCGGCCCCCGCCCCCGGCGTTTCGATCTTCCGTCACGGCCGCCCCGTGCTGACCCTCACTCCCGACGACGCCCGGCGGATCGCTGACGGCCTGCACGACGCCGCCGAGCGTGCCGAGCGCGTCCCCGCCACCCCGATCCGCAAGGAGCACCCGTGAGCCGCCAGCGCTACGACCCCGGCCGCCGCAAACGGCTTGCCCCCTCACCACTGAGGCCCGCACCCGCGAGGCCGGCACTCCCTACCCCGAAGAAGGAGCACCACTCATGAAGCGCCCGCACATCACGCACGCCGAGGCCGAAGCTCAGGCCCGCCCCCTGCCCCTGGAGGACCAGATCACCTACTGGAAGGCCCGCGGCCGCGCCCTGGAACGCGCCGCTCAGCGCGCCCAGACGCACCCCCGCCCCGAGGACGCCGCCCCCGAGACGGTGCCCGCGCCGGAGACGGCGCCCACCCCGACCGGCCCCGACCCCGTGCAACTCGAAGTGCTCGAAGCCCGCATGGAAGCCGCCGCCACCCGCCGCGGGATCGACCCGGTCCCCCTCCTCCCGTACCTGCGGGCCGAGCCGTTCATGAACGAGGATGGCCGTGTCGAGCGTGCCGCCGTCGAGACGTTCTTCCAGCAGCTCGCCGACGCCCGCGACGCCCGGACGGTGCGCCCGTGACCGGCCCCAGCACCGGCGGCGTCCGCGGCGGCCGGCAGACCTGGGCCCAGTGGTACTACTCCGGCGCCCCCACGGCGCAGGACATGGCCGACCGGCGCCACGCCGACACGGCCCGCGCCGAGCGTGCCCGTCTCGACGCTGAGGCCCTCAACGCCCGCCACGCCGAGTCCCGTCCCGATCCGGCCGCCCGGCTGCGGATCGCCCTCACCAACCTGGGCCCGAGCATGGTGCTCCCCGGCGCAGGCCCCACCCTGGCCGACGTCAACGCCGCGATTCGCCGCGAGGCCGGCCCCGACCGCGCACTGCATCAGCAGATGCTCGACCTCCACTTGACCCAGCAGGCGCGCCGCCGCGCCGCCGGCAACCACTGACACACGAAAGGCAGATCATGAGCACTACGAAGACCGCCCCCGCCTACACGACGGCCGAGAACATCCGCGCCCAGGTCCACGCGCACGCCGAGGAGGAGCGCCGCGATGCGTCCGCCCACGGGGCAATGCTGAACCTCGTGCAGAAGATCGGCGACGGCCGCGAGGACCCCGAACCGGACCTGAACGCCGCGTACGAGCAGGCCCGCATCAGCGGGGACTGGGAGGAGTACGAGCGCATTTACCGGGCCCACGACGACTGGGCCGACCGGTCCGCGAAGCGCGCACGCATGGCGAACAACCTGCGAAACCGTGCCATCCCCAACCCCGAGCGACGCCGCACCCTCCGGGGCAACGCCGGCCGTCTCACGCTGGCATACCTCGCCGGCGCCCTGCCCAGCATCCTCGACGCCGCCCAGCGCCTCACACTCCACGGTGTGCCCTCCACCGCCGAGGCCGCCCTGACCGCCGACCCCCGCACCCGGGGCCGCTACCTCGAAGCTGCCGCCGTCGTGGACGCCTACAGGGCCCTGCGCCGCGCCCAGGCCGCCGCCGTGACCGACATCAACGCGACTGTCGCGGAGAGCTTCGGAGGGCCGTCCCAGGTCTTCTCGCAGAGCGTCCTCACCATCGGGCAATTCCGTGACGCCCTCCACCTCGACGCGACCTGGCTGAGCAACCGCCGCAATGCCATCGGGCAGCTGCGCTCTTCCGCCACCCGCGCCCACCTGCGCCGGTACGTCCCCGGGATCGTGGAGTTCCTCGACGACGCCCCCGCCGAGCTGTTCGGGCCGATCACCGCGGACGGGTTCCCCGCTGAGTGCACCACCGTCCCCGCCCGCGCCCAGTGGCTCGCCACGTGGAGCACCCGCCTGGACTTCTGGGTCCCCGAGTTCGAGGACCTCCAGCAGCTCCAGCACCTCTACGGGTCCGCCATCAACCCGGGGCACTGGCAGGACCGCAAGGGCCTTGTCCTCGCCAACACCTACGAGGGGGAGAGCGCCGCCGACAACGCCGAGCGCCTGGCCCTGGTCAACCTCGACTACCGCCGCCCCGACTGGGACACCCCCCAGCCCGAGCCCACCGCCGAGGACCTGGACGCCATCACCGCGAACCGCGCCGCCCTCCCGCGCGAGCAGCACCCCGGCCTGCACGCCTGAGCCGCACCACCGCGACGCGGCCCGCCCACCACACCGGAGGGCGGGCCGCCCCGCACCCGCAGACCCACGCCCGCACAACGCACCCGCACCCGTGCCTGCAAACGCGTCCCCTCACGCACGCTCACACACCCGACCACCAACGCCCCACCCCACCGCCGAACGCCCGCCACAGCCCGCAGGGAGAAGCTCCCAGCACACCCCCAGAGCAAGGGGGGCACCCCACCTCCCCCCGGGGGGCGCCATCCCCGCCCCGCCACAGTCTGTGGCTGTCTGTCTGCAGAGTTGAGGGAAAACGCATTTACCACGATTGGAGGGCCGGAATATGCCGGTTTCGCGCTGTCCGATGTGTCGGAATCCGGTCATTCAGGCCGGGACTGGGCGGCCCGCCCGGTGGTGCTCGGATGCCTGCCGCTACCGGGGGCACACCCGGCTGCGGACGCTGCGTAAGCGTCTGCGAGCTGCCGAAGAAGAAGGACTCGCCCGCCGCGCTGAGTACCTGCGCGAGTGGATCAACCGATTGGAGAAATGATGGCGAACCTGCCGAAGCCGGCGAACAAGCGTTCCCGGCGCACGACGTCCAGTGGGCCAGAGTTCCGGGCCCTCGAAGTGGTGGCGGTGCCTCAGCCGCCGCTGCCGGAGCGGGATCGGCCGTGGAGCGCGGAGACGCTGAGGTTCTGGGACGAGCTGGGAACGTCCTCGATCGCGCCGGAGCTCTCCGCGGTGGAGTGGCGGATTCTCATGCTCGCCGCCGTCGCCTATGAGGCGATCTGGTCTGACGGGGCCCTCACCCGCGTTGACACGCTACTCAACTTGATGGGCCGGTTCCCGTTCACCCCGCGGGATCGTCAGACGTTGCGGATCACGGCGCTGACGGGTGAGCAGATGGAGGCCAAGGCGCGGGCGCAGGGTCAGCGGGAGCACGTGGCGGGCCGGAACTATGCGGGCCTGCGTGCTGTGGACACGACGGCCGGCGGCCAGGCATGAAGCGGCCCGCGCTTTTGCGCACCTTAGTCGCCCCCGTCCTCCTGGCTTCCATTCTCCTTCTCCTGGACGGTCCGGGGTGGCGAGGCCGAGGCGGCGGGGATGCCCCGGCGTGCTGCCTACCTGCGCGAGTGGCTCGAGCGGTTGACCGCCGGCCCCGGGCACGGGCAGGGCACCACGTGAGCGCCCGCGGGATTCGCAGTGCCGGGCGTGTGAGACGCGTACAGCGTCCGCGGGCGCCCTTACGCTGTAGTTCAAGGACCACGGCTGCACGTCACTGCGTGCCGCCGTACATAGAGGCACAGGGGAGGTGATTAGCATGACCGCAGTACCGATGGACAGGACTCGTCTCGAGCGGCGCGTCACGACGCCGATCCTCACCCGTGCGCAGGTGGTGGCCTTGACCCATGCGCCGGAGGCGGACGTTCGCCGGTGGACGACGGGACCGAATCCTGCCGTGCAGCGCGCCCCGCGGTCGGGGTGGACCCCGTTCACGGTGAACTTCGCCGGTCTGCTCGAGGCGGACCTCCTGCACATGCTGACCGACATGCCTCACCTGGGACCCCGCAAGGCGTCGGGCGTCATGCGCGCGATTCGCCAGGACCATGGCCCGCTCGCCCTCATCGAGCACCCCGGCCTGTTTACGGACGGCAAGGACGTCTTCCTCCTCGATGGGGGCGTCTTCACGCGAGTGCGGGACAGTCAAGGGGCGTTCGCCGAGGTGTTGGAGCGGTACACCCGCCGACTCGTCGTGCGTGATGGCCGTGTGCAGGAGTACCGCCCTGACCGCCTGCCGATCGCGTCCGTGAACCCGGCGTTCAACGGGGGCGGCCTGTCGCTGATGTCGAACCGCACCCCCGTGTCGGCCGTGGCCGGCATGCTGCTCGCTGGCGAGACGCCGCAGAGCGTCGCCCTTGACTACGACCTCGACGTGAGCGAGGTGCAAGCTGTTGAACGCGACCTCGAGTGGGCGTGGCAGGCGTCGGCGGCCTAAGCCCGTCACTGTCTTCTTCGATCGGAACCTAGGCAAGAGCCTCCCGCGCGCCCTTGACATCTTGCCGCAGCTGAAGGTCAAGCACATGCGCGACGTCTATCCGAACGACGGGCAGGAGATTGAGGACACGGAGTGGCTCGCGCGCGCCGGCGCTGAGGGGTGGGCGGTGTTCACTCAGGATGCCCGCGTGTGGCAGAACCTCGACGAGCACGAGGCGCTGATCAACAACGGCGTCCGCGTCTTCTGCCTCGGCACGCCGCAGGCCACGGCAACGCAGAAGGCGGTCTGCTACGGCAGGCACATTCTGCCGATCCTCCGCCGCGCGCGCCGGCCGGGCCCATGCTTCTGGCGCATCTATCCCGAGCGCGTGGACAAGTTGTTGCGCTGACTGCCGGGAGCGGGGTGGCCCCGGCGGGAAACGGGTCCGCCGGGGCCGGAGCGGGCGGGCCGCACGTGTGCGGGGGGGTCCCGTGGTCCCTCTCCACGCGACGGAGCCGAGGGGGGATGGCTCAACGCCGCGCACGCTCAGCCTACGGGCGGGAGGTGCGCCTCGATAGACCCAGAGGGCGACGGCGTCGGCCTAGCGTGTCCGGCCCTCGTGGTCCCCTGCCCGGCATGCCGTTCCACACCTATGACGGTCCGCCGTTCGAGCGCCCCGAGGACGTTCACGCCGCACCCTACCGCCACCCGTTCTACGCGCGCGCCGTGTTGCCGGACGTGGGTGCCGTAGACGGTGCCGTGACCCGGTGGACCACGTCACACCTACTCCTGACGTGGGTGGGGACTGCGGGCGGGGAGCGGGAGCACGCGTGGGTGCCGATCGCGTGGACGAGGCGCATCGCGCGGGAGGAGTCAGGGTGGCGGGACCCCGACGATCTGCACTGATGGACGCCGCCCGAGGCCGATAGGCTCGCCCGCATGGCACCTCGACCCGATATTCAGAACGCGCACTGTGAGAAGTGCGGAAAGACGACTCGGCATCTCGTGGACATTCACGAGAGCTCTCCCACGGACGCACACAAGATCACACCCTTCGTGAACCCGGTGGCTTGCTTGGTCTGCCACCCCGAGCGAGATCCCCGCAAGTCCAAGTGACGATGACGGCCCCGGCCCTCCCACCATGGGAGAGTCGGGGCCGTTTCTGCGTTCAGGCGGCGGCCGCGTAGTCCGCAGCGGTGCGCTCAGCGCGTCGGACATGCTCGGCAAGGTCGGGCCGGCCTGCGCGCCGCAGACGGGCGCGAAGCGTTCCCACGTTGACCCCGAGGCGGCGGGCGATCTCGAGCGGGTGCACGCTCCACGAGAGCAGCCATTCCACGTCCTCGACCAAGGCGGCGTTGCGTTCAAGCGTGGCCGGGCGAGTCACTGCCGGCCCTGCGTCAGCAACGCGTCGTAGGCGGCCCCCACCGCGGGAACGGAAACGCCCGCATCGGCGGCGGCCGTCACCATGTCCTCGAGCGTGGCCGACGTGCCGCGCGCGTGTAGGCCCGCGGCGATCGCCTCGACGGCGGAGGCGTCCAGGGCCTCCAGCAGCTCGAGGACAGTGGAGAGGTCCCGGGCGAGCGCGCGGGCACGGGTGCGGGTGAGGTCCAGGCCTGCGCGGGGTCCCGGTCGTGCCCTCGGCCGTGAGGGTCACAGCGCCGTCATGGAGGAACGTGGACACGCCGCCGGCGGATGGGCCGCTGATCGTGATGAGCTCCTCGCCGTACTTGTGCGGGGTCTCGACCTTGAAGCCGGGGCGGATCGTGGGGACGTTGGAGGTGCTCATGGTGCCTCTCCTCGTGGGGGTGGCCGGTGTCTGCCGGTCCTCGGGTGGTGGTGGTCTGTGGGGAGGGGCGGACGGGGGTGCTCATCTCCAAGGCGGAAGCGGAGCCCTGCGGGCCCAGGTCTCCCGGTCCCTCATCCCAAAAACCCGCCGCCCTCCGCCCCCGCTCTGCGACATTCGCCCACGCCGAGTAGACCCCCGCTGTTCGGCGGGTGTCTCTCGTGTGGCCCTAGGACTGGCCGAGCTCTGGCAG
>NZ_JBVFVY010000028.1:0-20280 GCF_055522295.1 Micrococcus sp. CS26 | reverse complement strand
ATCGTCGTCTTGCCGGTCCCGGGTGGGCCGTTCACACCCATCAGACCTGGCCCGCCCGCCTCGACGACCTCGGCCCGCGCGATGACATCAATGCGGGCGGCTTGCAGATGCCCCGTGTGCTCGCGGGCAGTCATATTCGAGGAATTCAGCGGTGACTGCTGTGCCTGGATGGCGCACTTGCCCTCCTCCCCGAGGCTCGGCGGGGGCAATCCATCCCCCCTCCCGTCTGCCCTTCGCTCTCTCCCCCCGGACAACGACGTCCGTTCAGTTCCGGTTCAGCCCGAACCGGCGCGTCATCAGAGCGTCCTTGTAGTGCTTCTCCGCGGCGTCGATCTGGGCCTGCGGGGTATTGGAGCCGAACACGCGCAACAGGCTGAACGTGTACCGCTCCGGCTGGTCGGGGTCGAGCTCCAGGGCATCCCGGAGGGCGACGTTCCCACCATGCCCGTCACGGGCGTAGGCCTCCCACCGTCCGAGCACACCACGCTCACCGTCGGCCTTGCCGACGTGGCACCGGCCCGCGGTCTCGTCGGCGATCAGGTAGATCCCGCGTACGGCCTCCAGGGCGGTGCGCCAGCCTGCGTAGCGAGTCTCGGTCACCATTGACTGCAGGTCCCCGTAGCTGAGCAGCACATGGTCGAAGCCGGGGAACGCCTCGGTGGTGGGGTCGGCGATCTCGAGGACGGGGAAGCGCGCCGCCAGGGGGCCGCGCTTGGCCCAGTTCACGGGGTCTGCGGACCACTCCACCACCAGGCGCTCCTCGAGGGAGGCCAGCAGCGGCACCGGCGCAACGTCGTAGTACCGGTACCGCTCCGTGCGCTCAGCCACGACCTCCCCGCGGTTCTCGTACACGGCGGTGAGGCGAGAACGACGTCCTCCCTCCCCCATGAAGATCAGCCAGTGGCGGGCGGGCTCCTTCGGGAACTTCCCCACGTGGTGCTGCTCCCGTGTGTAGGCGAGCACCCGCTCCGGCGTGGCCGCCGCCCGCGATGGCAGCCCCGACTCCTTGTAGGTGTGGCGGATGGCCAGGATGGTGGATGAACTCATTGACCGGGCCAACGAAAAAAAGACCTCGAGAACCAACGTTTCCTCGCCGGTCTGGCCCACGAGCAAATGCGTGCGGTCCTGAGCACCACGGGCCTAGCCCATTGGCACAGCAGGCATCATCGCAGTCGCCGCCATCACTGGTCCGGATGGGCTCAGACAGATTGGTCAGATGTTGCCCCAGGTCGCTCAGCGCGCCGTCCGCAAGTAGTCCGTCCTCAGGCCACCTTCCCCGCTTCCACCTCGGCCCGCGCCCGCACCTCGGCCAGTACGGCCACCACGGCGTCCGCAGCATCCTGCGGATACACGGCATCGACGCCACCCAGTGCGAGATACGGGTCCTCGTAGAGCCGACCCGGGTCCACCACGCCGTTGCGCACCAGGTCGTCCACGAGCATGCGGGTGAAGCGGATCTGGCGCGTGGTCCACCTGCCCTCGTCCAGGAACGCGGCCAGCGCCTCTTCCGCGGCCCGCCGCTCCAACCCCACAAGACTGCGCACGAAGACGCCCAGCTCGGCGCCGGCGTGCTCACGCACCCAATCCAGCTCCGGCCGGTCAGATCCGCCCGCCGCCACCAGCATGCGACCGAGCTCCTCGAGATCCGTGGCCGTCAGCGGCTGGTTGCCGCGGAGCTTCCGCAACGCCAGGGTGTCCTCCTCGGCGCGCAGGAAGGCCATGGCCTTCTCGCGGTAGCGCTCCCAATTCATGCCCGGCCGTGCCGGCACCACGACCACCTCGTCGATCTCCCCCAGGGTGTCCACGAAGTCCGTGTACACCGGTGAGGAGCTCAGCCTCGGCAGGAACACCACCAGTCCGCGCAGGCTCTCCCGCAGCGCCTCCACGTCAACGACGCCAGCGCCTTCCCACCACAGGTCTTCCGCAACGGAGCGCAGCAGGGACTCTTCCACCTTGACGGCTGGGATAGCCAGCTGACTCAGCAACGCACCCGCGACCTCCTGGACGGATCTGCGGCAACGCTCCGCCAGGGCGGCATCACCGTCCAGGGTGGCCAACTGCCAGCGCAGGGTCACGAGGTCGAAGCGCTTCGCTGCTTCGTCCGGGTCACGCAGCGTGGAGGGCAGTCCGGCCACATGGTCGGCGAGTTCGTCGACATCCTCGGCGGTCACCGCGGCCCACGCATCGGGCTCGGACCAGCGCTCCACGTGGCGCCGGTGCTTGCGCACCAGCAGGTTCTGCATCGGCATGCCCTCCACGTAGGAGTGCAGCCAGGTGGCGTGGGCCTGGCGTACGACGCTGGCCGAGCCCGCCTCCCCATCGCCCTCGCGCGCATCCAGGGCCGCCACAATCCCGGCCCGTGCCTCGAACAACCGCTGGGTAAGGGACTTCTGCACGGAGGACCCCGGCTCGGGGAGATCCTGGTTGAAGTAAGGCAGGTTCTCTCCGAAGTCGAAGACGGTGAAGTTCTTCTTGTCCTGCCCGGGCCCGAACAGATCGGGACACAGGCGGGTGCCGCGGCCGATCATCTGCCAGAACTTGGTCTTGGAGTGGACCACCTTGAACAGCACCAGGTTCACCACCTCAGGGATGTCCACCCCGGTGTCCAGCATATCCACGCTGATGGCGATATGTGGGGCCTTGTCCGAGTCGGAGAAGTCATCCAGCAGTGCGTCGTTGAACGCGGTCTTGCTGGTGATCACCCGTGCGAACGTCCCGCCCAGCTCGGGGAACCGCGCGTTGAATCGACGCTCGATGAAGTCGGCATGATTCTGGTTCTTCGCGAACACGATGGTCTTGCCGAGCCGGTCACCGCCGGCCACCTTCTGACCGCGCTCCATGAGCAGCTCCAGGACCTTGTCCACGGTGTCTTCGTTGAAGAGGAACCTGTTGACCTGCTCGGAGTCCACGCTGTCCGGGGGGCCGTCCTCGCCCCAATCCAGCGCGTCCCACTCGGCCTTCTCCTCGTCGGAGAGGTCGGCGTAACGGATCCCCTGGCGCAGGAACTCCGTCCCCGCGGACACCCCCAGCGGCGGCACCAGGTACCCCTGCTCCACGGCCTCCTCAAGGTCGAAGGCGAAGGTGGGCACCCCGTCCTCGAGGTGGAACAGCCGGTAGGTGTTGTGGTCCACCTCGTCCTTGGGTGTAGCGGTGAGGCCCACCAGCAGGGAGTCGAACCAGTCGAAGATCGCGCCGTACTTCTGATAGACGGAGCGGTGGGCCTCGTCGATGATCACGAGGTCGAAGTACCCGGCGCCGAACCTCCGCGTCCCACCGTCCTGCCCGTCGTGCTCCAGCAGATTGAGCATGGTCGGGTAGGTCGCGGTGTAGACCCGCCCCTCCCCGCGCTTCTCGTCCTGCAGGTTCACGACGGCGGTGTCCGGCAGGTTCGCGGCAAACGCCCGTTTGGCCTGCCGTACCAGGGCCGTCCGGTCCGCGAGGAACAGGACCCGCTTGACCCAGTTCCCCCGAATCAGCTGGTCCACGAGGGCGATGGCGGTCCGGGTCTTGCCGGTGCCGGTGGCCATGACCAGCAGGGCATCGCGCTGGCGGGCGGCGAGGGCCTGCCCGACGGCGGAGATCGCCTCCAGCTGGTATGGCCGTCCCGCGATGTCCACGTTGACCGGCACGTCCGTAAGGTCCTGGCGGACGGTACGCCGCTGGATGAGGCGCTCGAGCTCGTCGGCGGTGAAGAACCCTTCAATCTCACGGGGCGGGTAGCCGCCGGCCTCGCCGAAGGCCGCATCGTCCCAGAACCAGTGGTCATAGCCGTTGGTGTAGAAGATCAGCGGGCGGCGAGCGAACTGCGCTTCAAGGGCGTCAGCGTATCGGCGGGCCTGTTCCTGGCCTTCGAGCGCGCTCTTGGTGGTGCGCTTGGCCTCCACCACGGCCAGGGGCAGACCATCGGCTCCCCAGAGAACGTAGTCCACACGCCCGGTGCCGCCGGGGGTGGGCAACCCGGTGACGGGGTACTCGCGGTCGCGAGCCTGGTCGAGGGGCCACCCGGACTCGGCGAGGAGGAGGTCGATGAAGAGAGAGCGGGTCTCCGCCTCTGCGTAGTCGTAGTCGTGAAGGTCGGGGAGTTCGCTGGTGGTGGCGGCGGCCTGGGCGGCGGCGATCTGCTCCCGCAGGGCCTGGATCTCGGCCTCGTACGCGGCGGCCTGCTGCTCGTTCTGCTCGCGGAGACGGGCGTTGTCCTCGTCCTGCTTCTTGAGCCGGGCAATCACGGCGTCGAGCTGCTCCACGCTCATGGCGGCCTTCTGCGGGGCAAGTGCGTGGTCGAACTGCGCACCGGTGGGCACGGCCTCCGGGTGCGGGCCGTGGTGGAACGCGGCCCAGACGAGCACGTGGAACAGCTCGCGCAGGATGGTGAGGGCGGCGCGGGCATCCAGCACGGAATCCTTGTGAACGGCGTTGTTGCCGGCCTTACGGAGGAAGTTGAGCTTGTCCACCACCGGGCGTCCGGCCAGGCCGGTGAAGGCTACCCCGTTGATGAGGCCGGAGAGGTCGGTCTTGTACGGGTCCTCGAGGCGATGGGTGGCGTAGACGAACTCGACGACCCGTTCGACGCAGCGCCGGGCATAGAACGCGGCCGCGCGCGGGTCGGTGCTCATGTAGCCCTCGGCCTGCGCAGCGTCCTCGTGAGCAACGGGGAGCGCCCGCTCCACCCAGTCCATGTTGCCTGCCATCAACACCCTCTCCGGCAGCTCACCACCGAGCCGCCCACTGTCATCCTGCCGGATTCACAGCTCCCCGCGGAATGCCCTGTGTTGGAGCGACGCGAACAGCTCGTCCTCCAACGCCAGTGCCCGCTCGACACGCGCTCGCTGCACGTCGATCTTCTCGACGACGGCGGCGAATTCTCTCTGCATATCGAGAGACACGTCCGGGATACGCAACTGCAACGTCCGTTTGATGTTGAGGTTGCTGATATTCGTCGTCTTATTGCCAAAGCTTCGCACGGTCGCTTGGACTCTGTCACTGTTGAACCAGGCGTAGAGGAAAGTCGGGTCGACGTCGGGGCCGGGACGAAGCGCTGAAACGAATCCGCCGATAGCCGACGGCTCCGGCAGGGAGTCAACGAAACAGCATTTTCCTACGAGGTTGTAGCTGTTCGCACTGGACACTAAGGTGTCCCCCTCTTGCAGATACTTTGCCTCGTTCTTGATGAGCTCTGCCGGGATGCGAATAAGATCCGAACTGTCCAGGCGCTTCTGCACATTCTTCGTACGCATCACGGGGACACCTGACTCAGCCACATCTTCGGGCTTGAAGGTGACGCCTCGTACGAAAGACGCAAGCTCCGATAGGGGCTGCCCGGGACCGGCCTCCCGGACGCGATCAGCGAACGCCACCTGGACAAGAGCAGCCAGTCGCTCGAGTTGCGCCCGCCGGCGCGACCGCTGCTCGTCAGCCTGGTCCAGAATCGCCGAAATGCGCCTTTGCTCCTTGAGATCAGGAAGCCTAATCGAGAGACGATACACATCATCCCGATTCAATCCTGGCACTGCCGCTGATTTATTCATTCCCTTGAGACCGAGAGCGCTAAGGATCCAATACAGCCACCGAAGATCGACGCCCTCCCCGAGAGGCACCGCCTCGTAGGCAGTATCTATAGGCCAAACATCACCGGGCACCCAGGTGACCGACCCGATTGACCCCTTCCTTCCTACGACAATCGCGGGGCCCGAACTGAGGGCTTGATCATGGAACCCCACGACGCCACTGGAGCCCACGACGGCAACAGGCCCCCCTCGGCGATCACCCTGTTTCAGCGCTTTCCCGTACTTAAGGGAAACAATGTCACCCAGCTTCACCGTCTTCACCGCAGCATCCCCTTGAGCTCCGCAGTCCCAGCGGCAATCTCGGCGTCGAGCTGTTCGAGGTCGACGAGGATCTCCAGCGGGTCCCGGTGCTCGACCTCCTCGATCTCCAACTCCTTGTACCGGTTCAGGGAGAGGTCGTACCCCTGCTCCACGATGTCCGCCTTGGGCACCAGGAAGGACTGCGCGGTCCGCGGCCGGTCCTTCTCTCCTGCCGGGTTCTGCCACCGCTGAACGAGGTCCGGCAGGTCGTTGGCCTCCACCGGCGTGCGCTTGTCGTCCAGCGAGAACCCATCGGCGCGGACGTCGTAGAACCAGACGTCGTCCGTGCTGCCGGGACCGTCGTTGCGGAAGAAGAGGATCGCCGTCGAGACCCCTGCGTAGGGCTTGAACACACCCGCAGGCAACTTCACCACCGCCTGCAGGTGATGGTCCTCCACCAGCATCCGGCGCAAGTCCTTGTGGGCCTTAGACGAGCCGAACAGCACCCCCTCCGGGACGATCACCGCCGCACGACCGCCCGGCTGCAACAGCCGCAGGAACAGGGCCAGGAAGAGCAACTCCGTCTTCTTCGTCTTCACCACGCGCTGCAGGTCAGAGCTGACGCCCTCGGCGTCGAGGGACCCGGCGAACGGCGGATTGGCGAGGATCAAGCTGTATTTGCCAGCGTCGCCGTCGCTAGCACCCTGGGCCAGGGAGTCCCGGTACGCGATGTCCGGGGACTCCACCCCGTGCATGAGCATGTTCATGCTGGCGATGCGCAGCATGGTGCTGTCGAAGTCATATCCGTGGAACATGCGCCGGTTGAAGTGCAGCCGCTGGTTCATGTCAAAGAAAAGTTCCGGGTGTTCCTCCCGCAGATACTCCGACGCGCCGACGAGGAACCCTGCCGTGCCACATGCCGGGTCCACGATCACGTCCTCCGGGGTGGGCGCCGTCATCCGCACCATGAGGTCGATGATGTGCCGCGGCGTGCGGAACTGGCCGTTCCGTCCCGCGGTGGAGAGCTTGGAGAGGAGGTATTCGTACAGGTCACCGGTGGTGTCCCGGTTTGTGAGGGGAAGCTTGTCGATCAGATCCACGGCGGTGGCGAGCATGCGCGCGTTGGGGATGGTGAAGCGGGCGTCTCGCATGTGGTGCGCGTAAGTGGAGTCCTCCCCTCCAATC
The DNA here is from genome assembly GCF_055522295.1 of Micrococcus sp. CS26. NCBI lineage: Bacteria > Bacillati > Actinomycetota > Actinomycetes > Micrococcales > Micrococcaceae > Micrococcus > Micrococcus sp. CS26. Next base: position 13,291 of record NZ_JBVFVY010000028.1, on the reverse strand, counting down.
TGCTGGCCGAGACGGCGCAGGAACGGGAAGACCTCGCGGTCCATGCGGGCGAAGAGTTCGTCCGAGGCGACGTTCTTCAGCTGGTGCCAGCGGAGGTGCTGGTGGTCGGCGTCGAAGATCGTCGTCTCCACCGGTTGGTTCGTGCGGCGCGCCTTGGCCTCGGCTTGCGTCTGTGCCTCATCCAGGCGACGCAGGAACAGCAGGTAGGTGATCTGCTCGATCACCTCAAGAGGGTTGCTGATGCCACCCGTGGCGAAGGCGTCCCAGACGCGGTCAACCTGGTTTTTGAGAGTTCCGGTGATCACGACGCGAGTGTACGGGGTGGGGCTTACAGCGTCCGAGGCGATGACTAGGCTGAGCACAGGGCGACACAAAGTCGCCCCGGCCCAGGGAGGAGGCGGTCCATGCCCACGGTGCGCGTCGACGTCGAGCCGGCCGTCCTGCGCTGGGCCCTCGAACGTGGGGGCATCGACCTGGCCAGCGCTACTACCGCACACCCCGACCTCGAGGCCTGGCTCAGCCGGACGAAGAAGCCCACCATGAAGCAGCTGGAACGGTTCGGGCAGAAGGTCCATGTGCCCTTCGGCATGCTGTTCCTCAGCGCTCCCCCGGCGCCGGCACCCATCCCCATCCCTGACATGCGCACGCCGGGCAGCCAGGGCGTGGATCACCCCTCCGCCGAGCTGGTGGACGTCCTGCGGGAGTGCCAGCTCCGCCAGGACTGGTACCGGGACCACATGCTCGCCATTGGCGCCAGCCCCGTGCCCCTCGTGGGCAGCGCCACGCTCCAGAACGATACAGAGGATGCCGGAACACGCCTCCGGGAGATCCTCCACTTGGACGCCCTGTCCGGCGCCGGTGACGCCTTCCGCAGCGCGCTCGTGGGCGCCTTGGAAGAGGCGGGGGTGCTGGTGATGATCAGCGGCTACGTCGGCAATGAGACCCGAAGGCCCCTGAACCCGGACGAGTTCAGGGGCTTCGCCCTGGCCGACGACCTCGCTCCACTGATCTTCGTCAACGGAACCGAGGCCAAGACCGCCCAGCACTTCACCCTCCTCCACGAGACCGCTCACCTGCTCCTCGGACACAGTGCGCTGTCTGATGCCCGCCCCGGACGCCACGCACCCTACGAGGAGGCCTGGTGCAACCGGGTGGCCGCCGCAGCCCTGGTGCCCCGCGTCGTGCTGGAGCAGCAGCAGGAGCGACTCAGCACGGAGTTCGACGAGGTGGTCGCCGATGTGGCCAAACGCTGCCAGGTGAGCCGCGCCGTCGTGGTTCTCCGGATGAAGACCTGCGGACTGATCACCCCTGCGGCCGCCGACGCGCAGCTCGCAGCGCTGGCCCGCATCCCTCACCCCCAGACCCCGGCGCCGAAGGGCGGAGGGGGCGATTATTACCGCACCGCCCGCTACCGCCTCGGCGTCCCGTTCACCACTGCCGTGGTGGCCAGCGCCCGGGAAGGCGGAACCAGCTACCGGGACGCGTTCCGCCTGCTCGGAACCCACAAGCGTGAGGTTATGGACACCCTGGCTCAGAAGATGGCGGCCGCATGATGTTCCTGCTCGACGCCAACACCTTCATCACGCCGAAGAACAGTTACTACGGGTTCGATCTCGCCCCGGGGTTCTGGACGTGGCTGGAGCGCGCTCATGCGGCAGGCTGGGTCGCCAGCGTGGAGGCCGTGCGGCAGGAGCTATGCCGGGGCGGGGATGAACTCGCCACCTGGGCGTCAAACCATCCGCAGCTCTTCCTCCCACCCACGTCAGAGGTGCCCCAGCGCATCGGCGAGTTGGCCCAGTGGACCCTGACCCGTCAGCCCGCGTATCAACAGGCCGCGCAGGACGAGTTTCTGGATGACAGCGCCGATCTGCTGTTGGTGGCGCAGGCTGCATGCATGGACGCCACCGTGGTCACCTTCGAGGTGCCCGCCCCTCAGGCGCGCAAGCGCGTGAAAATCCCTGACGCCTGTGCCGCTCTGGAGACCCGCTGCGTCGACCTGTGGGAATGCATGCGCCAGACCAGACCCCGGTTGACGCTCGACCTCGTGCCCTGAAGAACGATGCACGTCACTGATGCCGTCAGTCGACACAGTGAGTGCCTCACTCGAGTGAGTGACAGGCTCTCTGCACTCACTGACGGGGCGGTTTGGCGTCAGTGACGGCCGTCAGAACCCACCCGGGCCACCACCCGCATCACTCGCCAGGTTCGAGAACCGCGAATAGTGACCCTGGAACCCCACCACAATGGTCTTCGTCGGCCCGTTGCGGTGCTTGGCCACGATCAGGTCGGCCTCGCCGGCGCGCGGGGACTCCTTGTCGTACACGTCCTCGCGGTGCAGCAGGATCACCATGTCCGCGTCCTGCTCGATCGAGCCGGACTCGCGCAGGTCGGACACCTGCGGCCGCTTGTCCGTCCTCTGCTCGGACCCACGGTTCAACTGGCTCAACGCGATCACCGGCACGTCGAGTTCCTTGGCCAGCAGCTTCAGGGCACGCGAGAACTCGGCCACCTCCTGCTGACGGGACTCGACCTTCTTGCCCGAGCTCATGAGCTGCAGGTAGTCCAGCACCACCATCTTGAGGTTGTTCTTCTGCTTGAGCCGCCGGCACTTGGCGCGGATCTCCATCATGGTCATGTTCGGGGAGTCGTCGATGAAGAACGGCGCCTCGTTCAGCCGCCCCACGGTCGCGGCGATCTTGGACCACTGGTCATCCCGGATGGTGCCCTTGCGCAGGTCCTGCAGCGCGATCGTCGCCTCGGCGCTCAAGAGCCTCATGGCGATCTCGTTCTTGCCCATCTCGAGGCTGAAGAACACGGTGGCCATGTTGTGGTGGATGGCCGCGGCCCGCGCGAAGTCCAGCGCGAGCGTGGACTTGCCGACGGCGGGGCGCGCCGCGATCACGATCATCTGCCCGCCGTGCAGGCCCTGCGTCAGCTCGTCGAAGTCGTAGAAGTCGGTGGGGACGCCCGTCAGGCCCTCCCCCTGGTTGCCGGCCGCCTCGATCTCGTCGACGGCGTGCTCCATGATCTCCGCGAGGCGCACGTAGTCCTCGGACTGGCGGTTCTCCGCCACCTTGTAGATCTCGGACTGCGCCTCGTTGACGATCTCCTCGACCTCGCCGTCGCCCTGATACCCCAGCTGGGTGATCTTGGTGCCGGCGGTGACGAGGCGGCGCAGGACGGCCTTCTCCGCCACGATCTCCGCATAGAAGCTGGCGTTGGCGGCGGTGGGCACGGACTGGATCAGCTCGTGCAGCACGGCGGGGCCGCCCACGCGGCTGAGCTCCTGGCGCTTGTTCAGCAGGTCCGCCACCGTGACGGCGTCCGCGGGCTCGCCGCGGCCGTAGAGGTCGATGATCGCCTCGTAGATCATCTCGTGGCTGGGCCGGTAGAAGTCGTGGCCGCGCAGCAGCTCCACCACGTCCGCGATCGCGTCCTTGGAGAGCATCATGCCGCCCAGCACCGAGCGCTCCGCCTCCAGGTCCTGGGGCGGCAGGAAGCGTTCAGAGGAACGGCCGCCGTCGTAGGAGCCCGAGTCTCCGTAGTTCTCAGTCAACGTCCGGAGACTCCCTTCCCACAGCCCGCACGACGGCGGCCCTCGCCGGTCTTCCCGGCCCTGATTCCTCTGTTGTCACCGCCCGTGCCGCCGCACCCTCCTGCAGGCGGACGGTGCGACGGTCCCCGGGGCGACGGTCCGAGCGGATGCGCGCCTGTCAGTGGTCACCTGCGGCCAATACCCGCCCTCGCGTTGGGGATACCACGCGACACTACGCGCGCCGTGGAGGCTGGGCAACCGCGTTTCCCACAGGCCTTGTGGACAACGTGTGGATTCGGCGGCGTGTCGTGTGGATCGCCTGGGGACCGCGCTGGGGACAACCGCTCGGCCACCCCCAGAATCCGGCTCTGACCTGGGACGATGCGATCCCCAGGGCTGTGGAGGAAGATTCTCCACCCCCCTTTCGGCCCCGTCGATCCAACTTGACAGCACCCCCGTTTGCGCCCTCATCACACCGCCTGGTACAGGCCTATCCACACCGTCGTCCACACCCTCCACATCTGTGGACAACTCCTGTGGACAAGGTGCCCGGATCTGGGGACGGCGAAGTTGACAGCGTCTGCCCGCGGCCCCGGGTCCTCCCCGTGCCCACCTCTCCCGGCCGCCCCGGACCGCCCGGCGCCGATGACTCACGCACGTCAGTGACCCGTCCCAGAGTCATTGGACGGAACGCGAGCACGGTGCTTGGGTGGAACCCGTCGTCGTGTCGTCCGCCACAGTGAGGAGTCCGCCGTGCCCCCGGCCACCACCGCCCCCTCCCCGGCCTCGCTCCCCCTCGACGGCGTCCTCGTCGCCGACTTCTCCCGCGTCCTCGCCGGCCCGCTCGCCACCATGACCCTGGCGGACCTCGGAGCGCGCGTCATCAAGGTGGAGCACCCCGAGCGCGGCGACGACACCCGCGGCTGGGCCCCGCCCCGCTCGGCGACGGGCGCCACCTACTTCGAGTCCGTGAACCGCAACAAGGAGTCGGTCGGCTGGGACCTGAAGGACCCCGGGGACCAGCGGCGGGCCGCCGCCCTGGCCGCCCGGGCCGACGTCGTGGTCCACAACCTCAAGCCCGGCACCATGGAGCGCCTCGGTCTGGGCTACGACGACGTCGCGCGGGAGAACCCGTCCGTGGTCTACGCCGCCGTCTCCGGCTTCGGCGACCGCGAGGGCCGGGACCTGCCCGGCTACGACTTCATCGTCCAGGCCGCGGGCGGGCTCATGAGCATCACCGGCGAACCGGACGCCCCGATGAAGGCGGGCGTCGCCCTCGTGGACGTGCTCACGGCCAAGGACCTCACCGCCGGCGTGCTCGCCGCCCTGCTGCGCCGCGAGCGCACCGGGGAGGGCGCCCACCTGCGGCTGAACCTGCTCTCCTCGTTGCAGGGGGCGCTCGCCAACCAGGGCCAGGCCTGGCTCGGCGCCGACGTCGTCCCGCGGCGGATGGGCAACGACCACCCCTCGATCGCCCCCTATCAGCTGCTGGCGTGCCGGGACGCGCCGCTCGCCGTCGCCATCGGCAACGACGCGCAGTTCCGCACCTTCGCCGCGGCCCTCGGCGTCCCCGAGCTCGCCGAGGACCCGCGCTTCACCACGAACACGGACCGGGTCGAGCACCGCGAGGAGCTGCGCACCGCCCTGGAGGACGCGCTCTCCGCCGAGACGGCCGCCCACTGGCGGGACGTGCTGCAGGCCGAGCGACTCCCGGCCAGCCTCGTGTCCACCGTCGCCGAGGGCGTCGAGCTGGCCGAGTCCCTCGGCCTCGAGCCGACCGTCGAGGTCCAGGACCGCTCCGGCGCCCCGGCCGGCCGGCAGTTCCGCCACCCGGTGCAGTGGGACCCGCCCGTCGCGCACCCGCGCCACGCGCCGCCCGCGCTCGGCGCGGACACGGCGGCCGTCAACACCTGGCTCGACGCCCGCTGACCACCCCGCAGAGAGGACCCCCGCCATGACCACCCCGTTCCACGCCGAAGCCGACTCGTTCCTCGGCCGCGCCGACGTCGTCGGCCTGGACTCCCTGTTCTCCGCCGAGGAGAAGGCCGTCGCGCTCAAGGTGCGCGGCTTCGTGGACGAGCACATCCGCCCGCACATCGCCCGCTGGTACGACGACGCGGTGTTCCCCCGCGAGATCGTCCCCGAGCTGGGCCGTCTCGGCGTGCTCGGCATGCCCTACGAGGGCCACGGCATGCCCGGCCGCTCGGCGGTGGAGTACGGCCTCGCCGCGCAGGAGCTCGAGGCCGGTGACTCCGGCCTGCGCACCTTCGTCTCCGTGCAGGGCTCGCTCGCGATGGGCGCGATCCACAAGCACGGCTCCGAGGAGCAGAAGGCGCAGTGGCTGCCGCGCATGACCGCCGGCGAGGCGGTCGGCTGCTTCGGCCTCACCGAGCCGGGCGCCGGCTCGGACCCGGCCTCCATGACGACGACGGCCCGCCAGGAGCCCGGCGGCGACTGGGTGCTCGACGGGGTCAAGCGGTGGATCGGGCTGGCCACGCTGGCCGACGTCGCGATCATCTGGGCGCAGACCGGCGAGCCCGGCGACGGGCGCGGGGTGCGCGGCTTCGTGGTCCCCACGGACACCCCCGGCTTCCGCGCCGAGGCGATCACCCAGAAGCTGTCCATGCGGGCCTCGGTGCAGTGCGAGATCCACCTCGACGGCGTGCGTCTGCCCGCCTCCGCGATGCTGCCGGCCGACTCCGCCGTCGGGCTCAGGGGCCCCTTCCAGTGCCTCAACGAGGCCCGCTACGGGATCATCTGGGGCGCGATGGGCGCCGCCCGCGACTCCTTCGACGCCGTCCTCGACTACGCGATGCAGCGGCAGCAATTCGGGGTGCCGCTGGCCTCCCACCAGCTGACGCAGGCCAAGCTCGCGGACATGGCCGTGGCCATCGGCAAGGGCTACCTGCTGGCGCACCAGATCGGCCGCGCCAAGGACGCCGGCCCGCTCACCCCCGCCATGATCTCCGCCGGCAAGCTGGACAACTGCCGCGTGGCCATCGGCATCGCGCGGGAGGCCCGCGAGATGCTCGGCGGCAACGGCATCACCCTGGAGCACTCGCCGCTGCGGCACGCGAACAACCTCGAGTCCGTGCGCACCTACGAGGGCACGGACGAGGTCCACCAGCTGACGCTCGGCCGGCACCTCACGGGCATCGGCGCGTTCGCCCCGGCCCGCTGAGCCCCGCGCCCGGGCTCAGGCGTCGTCGGCGGGTGCCTCGGGCGCCGGGGCCTCCTCGGCGACGGAGGCGAGGATCGGGGTGGCCGGCAGCCTCCGCACGCGCTTGGGGCGGCGGGCGCGGGCGGGGATGAGGGCGCGCATGTTCTCGGTCTTGCCGAAGCAGAGCAGCCGGTCGCCCTCCTCGAGGACCTTGGTGTCCGCGGGGTTGGGGAACACGCAGGTGCCGCGGTGCAGGGTGAGCACCTGCAGGTCCTTCGCGAGCAGCCCGGAGTCCTCGATGGACTGGCCCACCCAGCCGGAGCCGGCGTGCACGGTGATCTCACCGACGCCGTACCCGGTGGACACGGCCAGGCGCTGGCGCACGTCGATGTCCGGGAAGCCGGCCTGGTCCGCCACGTAGTCGATGATCGCGCCGGCCACGTCCAGGTCCGTGGCGGCCTCGATGCCCTGCAGCCCCGGGGAGGAGTTCACCTCCATGACCAGCGGGCCGTGCTCGCCCTCGAGCATGTCCACGCCGGCCACGCGCAGGCCCATGATGTGGGCGGCGCGCACGGCGGTCTCCGCGTACTCGGGCGAGAGCTCGACGCGCTCCACGGTGCCGCCGCGGTGCACGTTGGAGCGGAACTCGTCCCCCTGGGCCCGGCGGCGCATCGCGGCCACCACGCGGTCCCCCACCACGAGCGCGCGGATGTCCGTGCCCTTGGACTCCTCCACGAACCGCTGGATGAGCACCTGCTGGTTGGTGCCGTGCAGCGTCTCGATGATCGCCTCGGCCACCTTCTTGGTCGGCGCCAGGATCACGCCGATGCCCTGGGTGCCCTCGAGCAGCTTGATCACCACGGGCGCCCCGCCCACCATGTCGATCGCCGTGGAGACCTCGCCGCGGTTGCGCACGAACACGGTGGCGGGCATGTCGATCTCGTGGCGGGAGAGGATCTGCGTGGCCCGCAGCTTGTCCCGCGAGTTCATGATCCCGGCGGCCGTGTTGGGCGTGTAGACGTCCATCTGCTCGAACTGGCGCACCACGGCGGTGCCGAAGTAGGTCACCGAGTTGCCGATGCGCGGCAGCACGGCGTCGTAGCCGGAGAGGGGGCGGCCGCGGAACATCAGATCGGGCTCGTCCGAGCTGAGGTCGATGCCGAAGCGCAGGGTGTCCAGGACCTTCACCTGGTGGCCGCGCTCGAGCGCCGCGGTCTTGAGGCGCTGCGTCGAGTAGGCGCGCAGGGAACGGGAGAGGATGGCGAGCTTCATGACCGCTTTCCTGGGAGGATGAGGGGCGTGTCTGAATCTAAGCACACGGCCCCGGCCCCCCACGGCGTGCCCCCCACCGACGACGGCGCCGCTCGCCCGGGGCTGGTGGGCTGGCGCGAATGGGTCGGCCTGCCCGCCGCCCACACCCCCTGGATCAAGGCCAAGATCGACACCGGCGCCCGCACCTCGGCGCTCCACGCCTTCGGCATCGAGCGGTTCGCCCGCGACGGCGCCGCGTGGGTCCGGTTCGAGGTGCACCCGTGGCAGACCTCGGCGGCGGACGCGCGGACGGCCGAGCTGCCGGTGGCCGACCTGCGCACGGTCCGCTCCTCGAACGGCGAGGCGCAGGAGCGCGTCGTCGTCGTGATGCCGCTGACCCTGGCCGGCCGGACGATCGAGGCGGAGGTGACCCTGACCCATCGGGACGAGATGGGCTTCCGCATGCTCGTGGGGCGCACCGCGCTGGCCGCCGGCGGCCTCCTCGTGGACCCCGCCGCCTCGTACGTGGGCGGGCAGCCGCCGCGCGGCGTGCGCCGCCGGAACCGGGGACGCGCGTGAGCCGTCGCCCCGCCCGCGCCCCCTTCGTGTTCGGCGGGGTCGAGGTGGCGGCAGGCCGCCGCCACGAGCTGTCCCTGCCGATCTCCCAGCTCGTCACCGGCGCGGACGTCACCCTGCCCGTGCACGTGCTGCACGGCCGCGAGGACGGGCCCACCGTGTGGGTCTCCGCCGCGATCCACGGGGACGAGGTGGCCGGCGTCGAGATCGTCCGCCGCGTCCTGGAGCGGCTGCAGCCCAAAAACCTGCGCGGCACCCTGCTGGCCGTGCCCATCGTCAACGTGCTCGGCGTGATGGCCGGAGACCGCTACCTGCCGGACCGCCGCGACCTGAACCGCTCCTTCCCCGGCTCCGCCCGGGGCTCGCTCGCCTCGCGCATCGCGCACCTGATGATGACCGAGGTGATCGGCCGCTGCACCGTGGGCATCGACCTGCACACCGGCGCGGACCGCCGCTCCAACCTGCCGCAGATCCGGTGCGACCTGGAGGACCCCCAGACCCGCGCGCTCGCCGAGGCGTTCGGCGCCCCCGTGCTCTTCCACGCCCGCCTGCGGGACGGCTCCCTGCGCGCTGCGGCCCGCGAGACCGGCGCCCGCGTGCTGCTCTACGAGGCCGGTGAGGCCTGGCGGTTCGACGAGTACGCGATCGCCCCCGGCGTGGACGGGGTCCTGCGCGTGCTCGCGGCCCTGGACATGGTGGATCCCGCCGACGTCGGGCTCACCGAGCCCGGGCCGGACGCCGTCGTCGACGCCCCCGGTCCGCTGCCCGGCGAGGTCCCCGAGGAGCGGACCACGGACGTGCCCGAGGCGACCGACGCCACCGGCGAGGACACCGCCGCCGTGCACCCCGACGTCGTCGACGGCGAGCAGGACTCCCCGTACCTGGTGTGGCAGTCCACGTGGGTGCGCGCCCGCGCGGACGGCCTCGTGCACCTGGACGTCTCCCTCGGCGAACGCGTGAGCGCCGGGGACCGGATCGGCGCGCTCTACAACTCGTTCGGCCGCCGCCTCGCGCACGTGAAGGCCGAGCTGACCGGCGTGGTCATCGGCCGCACCGAGGCGCCGCTGGTGCACCGCGGCGACGCCCTCGTGCACATCGGAGGATGGGACGCATGAGCACCCCCGCGACGACGGCGGCCCCCGGCCCCGCTCAGGCCGGGGACGGGCGCCGGGCGATGGCCCGGCCGCCGTGCACGAGCCGGTAGTAGAGCAGCAGCGCCACCCCGACGCCGCCGGAGAGCAGGTACATCACCGGGATCCCGACGGCGGCCACCACCGCGCCGAGCACCATGGGGCCGAGGCCGGTGCCGAGGTCCAGGAGCAGGAAGAACGTACCCGTGGCGACGCCGATCTCGGTGGGCCGGACCACCTTGATCGCGATGGTCTGGAACACGCTCACCACGGGCCCGTAGGTCAGCCCCAGCAGGGCGCCGGCCGCGAGCATGCCCGCCGGCTCCCGCCACAGCGCCAGCACCGCGTAGGAGACGGCCATGCCCGCGAGGATCGGGTAGACGACGGCGTTGTCCCCGTGCCGGTCGTGCAGCACGCCCAGGACGGCGCGGCCCACGATGGTGCCCGCGGCGAAGAGCAGGAAGAACAGGCTCGGCACCATCGCCGGGTAGCCCTGCTGCTGCGCGAACGTGGCCATGAACGCGAGGATGCCGCCGTACATGAACCCGGAGGCCAGGGCCACGCCCGCCGCCGGCGCCACCTCCGCGGAGAACACGTCCGCCCGGTGCAGCCGGAACCGGCCCGTCAGCGGCGGCTCGGGCACGCGCAGGAACAGCGCGATCAGCAGGGCCATGCCCGTGAAGCCGATGCACGCCCGGAACAGGGCGTCGTAGCCGAGGGCCGTGCTCAGCTGCAGGGCCACCATCGGCCCGACGGCGCCCGCGAGCGTCATGGACGTGGAGAACCAGCCGGTGCCCTCGGAGCGGCGCACGGGCGGGACGATCCGCTGCACGGCCGTGGCCAGCACGGTGCCGGCCGCACCGAAGCACATGCCGTTGAGCAGCCGGACCGCGGTCAGCGTGGCCAGGGAGTCCGCCCAGAGGTACGCCGCCGTCGTGAGGACGTAGCAGGCCAAGGCGACGAGCAGGACCCGCCGGCGCCCCCACGCGAAGGTGGCGGGCGTCGTCGTCATGCGGGTGAGGACCGCGCCCAGCACGAACGCCCCCACCACGACGCCGGCCTCCGCGTCCGACGCGCCGAAGGACGTGACGGCGTAGAGCGCCATCGCGGTCATGAGCGTGTAGAAGATCATCGCCACGAACAGGTAGGTCGCGCTGACGAGGATGAACGGGCGCGTCCACAGCGGCGGGCGCGGGGCCGCCGTCGAGCCGGCGGGGTCGGAGGGCGGTGGGGCGGAGGGCATGGCCTCCATGTTCCCCCACGGCACGAGGCCCCGGCCCGCTCGTGAAGAGCGGACCGGGGCCTCGGGTGCGCGCCGCAGGCGCGACGGGCTCAGAAGCGGATGATCACTTCTTGGCCTTGGCGGCCACGACCTGCAGCTGGACGGTCGCGATGACGTCCTCGTGCAGGCGGACCTGGGCCTCGTGGTTGCCCACGGACTTGATGTGCGCCGGCAGGGTGATCGAGCGCTTGTCCACGGAGCCGAGGCCGGCGGCCTCGATCGCCTCGGCGACGTCGGCGGTCTGGACGGCGCCGAACAGGCGACCCTCCGCACCGGCGGTGCGCTCGAGCTTCACGGTGGCGGACTGGAGCTGCGCGACCTGGGCCTGCGCGTCCTCCAGGTTCGCCACGGCGCGGGCCGCGCGGGCCTTCTGCAGGGACTCGACCTGCTTCTCCCCGCCCTTGGTCCACACGGTGGCGAAACCGCGCGGGAGCAGGTAGTTGCGGGCGTACCCGTTCTTGACCTCGACCACGTCACCGGAGGTGCCGAGACCGGCCACTTCCTGGGTCAGGATGAGCTTTGCCATCTGGGTGTTCCTTCCTTCGCTCGCTCGATCAGCCGCGGCCGGCGCCGGCGTAGGGCAGCAGGGCCACCTCGCGGGCGTTCTTGACGGCCTGGGCGATCTTGCGCTGCTCCTGGACGGTCACGCCGGTGACGCGACGGGCACGGATCTTCCCGCGGTCGGAGATGAACTTGCGCAGCAGGGCCACGTCCTTGTAGTCGATCTCGGTGATCTTGGCGGCCTTGAGCGGGTTGGACTTCGGTTTGGGCTTGCGGAGTTCAGCCTTCGCCATCGTGGTGCTCCTTCAGAGTTCTCTGGAGCCCGCAGAACGGTTCTGCGGGATGGGATCACGCGGTCTCCCGTGCGGGGCACGGGGCCGTGTGCAGTGCGGCCCGGCGGTGCCGGGTCGCGGGTGGGATGGGCCGCCGGGGCGGCCCTCCGGGCGACGTGCGCCCGGACGGAGAGGTCCGTGGTGTTCCGTGTCCGTCGCGGCCGCGGGGGCCGCGCCCGGTCAGTGCAGGATCAGAACGGGGGCTCGTTGGAGGACGGGGTGTCCCATCCGCCGCCACCGCCGCCGGACCAGGGGTCCTGCGGTGCGGCCTGGCCGCCGCCCTGCTGCTGGCCGCCCCAGCCGCCGCCCTGCTGGGCGCCGCCGAAGCCGCCGTCGTTGTTCCCCCCGAAGCCGCCGCCGGCCGGGGCGCCGCCGAAGCCGCCCCCCTGCTGGCCGCCGCCGAAGCCACCGCCGCCGCCACCGCCGCGCTGGGCGCGGGTGACCTTGGCCGTGGCGAACCGCAGCGCCGGGCCGACCTCGTCCACGTCCAGCTCCCAGCTGGTGCGACGGTTGCCGTCCCGGTCGTCGTAGGAGCGCGCCCTGAGGCGGCCCTGCACGATCACGCGCATGCCCTTGGTCAGCGACTCCGCCACGTTCTCCGCGGCCTCGCGCCAGACCGAGCAGCGCAGGAACAGCGCTTCGCCGTCCTTCCACTCGTTGGTCTGGCGGTCGAACGTGCGGGGCGTGGACGCGACGGTGAAGTTCGCGACGGCCGCGCCGTTCGGGGTGAAGCGCAGCTCCGGGTCGGCGGTGAGGTTGCCGACCACGGTGATGACGGTCTCGCCTGCCATGGTCACTCCTGTCTTCGGGGGTTCTGCCGGTCAGTGACCGGATCCGGGGATCCGGGACTGCTCAGCGGGGTTCCGGTGGGGGCGTCGGGGACTGATCCGATGCTCTCAGACCCTCCGGACACGGTACGAGGATCACTCAGCGGTGATCTTCTGCTCCTCCGGACGGATGATCTTGGTGCGCAGGATCGTCTCGTTGAGGTTCAGCAGACGGTCCAGCTCCTGGGTGGCGGCCGGCTCCGACTGGAAGTTGACGACCACGTAGATGGCCTCGGACTTCTTCTGGATCTCGTAGGCGGTCTTGCGGCGACCCCACACGTCGATGTTGTCGACGGTGCCGCCGGCGTTCGTGACGACCTCGAGGTACTTCTTCAGGGTCGGCTCCACGGTGCGCTCGTCGACCTCAGGGTCGATCAGCACCATCAGCTCATAAGCACGCATGCGAACCCACCTCCTCTGGGCTTGCGGCCGCGGTCTCTCCGCGGCAGGAGGTTCTGCGTTCTCCCCTTACGCATGCATCCGCACTCTTCGGCGGCACGCAGGGGATCCCGTCAAGAATACCAGCACTGCGCCTCCGCAGATGAGGTGCCACCCCTAGGGCATGTCTGACAATCGTTTTGACCATGCGAGCACAGCATTCAGGACCAGAGCGGCCCTGTAGATGATCGCGTACTTGTCATACCGGGTCGCCAGACCCCGCCACTGCTTCAGGTGAGCGTACTGACGCTCGATGACA
>NZ_JBVFVY010000027.1:0-20310 GCF_055522295.1 Micrococcus sp. CS26 | reverse complement strand
TCGCAGGTCGCAGTGAGCTTAGGGTACGCTTCACCAATTAAATCCCACACAGGCCAAGATTGAAGCTGCTTCATTTCATTCTCATTGAGGCCCTGGATAGTATCGCCCAAGTCGACTTCGCTACCAAGCAAGAAGGTTAGGCAAACATGATAGAGCGATATATCGCTGAGGTTAGCTCTCATTACATCCTGCTGCAATCGCCTACACGCCAGTCGTTGAGAGTCATCCGACCAAGCAAATCCATTAGCCCAAAAACGAAGTAGATGAATATTCGTTAGATACCTTAGCCTTTGGGTGGAGTTCACGTACGCACAGGAGACCCATAACGCCAGTGATAGCGCGGCACTTCTAAATTCTTCACGGCGATCCTCTTGCTTCACTGCAACTCGCCAAAGCCTAATGATCATCGAGTCTGCAATTTGCTCCACCCCATCGTAACCCTTGATCCTCTCATAGTGTCTTGATATGGACGATAAGTTGATATTTATGAGGCCAACAAGATCCTCATCATCAATAAACTCGTAAGGAGTCACCAACCTAGAGGACTCACCACCGTCGACCGTCTCGGTGGACGCAAGCCAGAAGCCGTTGTCGTCGCCGAATAGATTTGTTACGTCGATCTGTCCTTCGTCATCCCGAGCATAGACAAAAAGCTCAAGAGATTTGTCCCCGACGCCAAATCGGACTCTCCCCGTGGATCCTCGATAACCGGGTGGTCGTTGATGCGACCTGCTGCTCTCAACAGCAGCCTGGATTGCCCGAACTTGATCGTCATTTATCGAGTCAACTAACACTTTCTCGGCATTTCCGCCAAAATACTCGATATTCTGGAGAAGATTGCGAAGAGTTTCTAAATATTCTTTGTCTTCTTGAATATGGACGTCGCTTACTGCAGTAGTATCCACTTGAATTCCATAGCTTCCAATAGTCAGGAATCCATACTCAAGAATGTCGATATACAATTCTAGATCTCTAACCCTATGGGCAAGATATCTAGAGAGAGGGTACTTTATATCGCATTTCCCGTTGTCCGATCCGACTTCCTTTAGGTCAATCGTCAGTTCGTGGCCAAGAATGACAGTGAGGTCCGCGGGGGACGTCCGCTGCGCCTTATAACCTCGATAAGTGAAGTTCTTCGTAGAGTATTCATATTCGTATGAAGATAAAATATATTCGTTGGGTATAATATCCGCATCAATATCTATCGGAACACTGCTATTGTCTGCTAACCTGACTGCAAAATGAAACCCGCCATGTTCCAGACGCAATCTAGTCGGTTGATTGAGAGAAATCTCAGCTGCGGATCTCAGGAATATCGATTCGGGATTTGCGAAACTTTCAAGCGATACTCCAGGGATCTCCCATTGCGCCTCGGCGGCGAAATTAAAAAGATTCCACCACGCATCACTGCTCGAAGGGATTTCGCCAAGCTGGAACGACTTTGTCTTCTGCTTTTGCCCCATGGACTGCAGGGTACGATCAAGTCTAAACGGATTGAGAACGGTTGCGTAACTCCTGACCACATCCTGGCTCTGGTCAATGTCTGCGACAAGGAGGACGGCGCCGCGGGTATTCTTGAATCCTTCAATTTCGTCACGCGTGAGAGGAAAAGACGGACGGCTACGTTGCGCCTTGCCGATGAATCTACCCTTGACTTGGACTGGTATACGAGATATTAAGGTTGCTTTCGAGGCAAATCCTTCAGATGCATGGAGATCTACAAACCCGTCTGTTAATGGGGTCCTGTCGTTGGTGTCCAGAATCGCGTCAAGGCCACCGCACTTCGACAGAATCGTCTGAAAATACGCTACGGACAGCCGCTCCACATCCGAGGTACTCAACTTCTTCAAGACAATTCCCTCACACGTTGAACCGGAACTCGACCACGTCGCCGTCCTTCATCACGTAGTCCTTGCCCTCCATGCGCACCTTGCCGGCGGCCTTGGCGTCGGCCATGGACCCGGCAGCGATCAGGTCTTCGAAGGACACGATCTCCGCCTTGATGAAGCCGCGCTGGAAGTCGGTGTGGATCACGCCGGCAGCCTCGGGCGCCGTCGCACCGACCGGGATGGTCCAGGCGCGCGTCTCCTTCGGTCCCGCCGTCAGGTACGTCTGCAGGCCGAGGGTCGAGAAGCCCACGCGGGCCAGCTGGTCCAGCCCGGACTCGTCCTGCCCGGCCATCTCCAGCATCTCGGCGGCCTCCTCCTCGGAGAGCTCCACGAGGTCGGACTCGAGCTTGGCATCCAGGAACACGGCGTCGGCGGGGGCCACCAGATCGCGCAGCTCCTGCTGCTTGGCCTCGTCCCCCAGCACACCCTCGTCCGAGTTGAACACGTAGATGAACGGCTTGGCGGTGAGCAGGCTCAGCTCCCGCAGCCGGTCCATGTCCAGCTTGTCCTTGTCCTTCGCCGCGAAGATCGTCTCGCCCCGCTCCAGCACCGCGAGCGCGGCCTGGAGCGCCTCGAGGTCGGCGGGCTCCTTCTTCTTGCCCTTGACCTCCTTCTCGACGCGCGGGATCGCCTTCTCGACGGTCTGCATGTCCGCGATGATCAGCTCGGTGTTGATGGTCTCCATGTCCGAGGCCGGATCCACCTTGCCGTCCACGTGGACGACGTCGCCGTCGTCGAACGCGCGCACCACCTGGGCGATCGCGTGGGCCTCGCGGATGTTCGCCAGGAACTGGTTGCCCAGGCCCTCCCCCTCGGAGGCGCCCTTGACGATGCCGGCGATGTCCACGAAGGACACCGTCGCCGGCAGGATGCGCTCGGAGCCGAAGATCTCGGCCAGCTGGGGCAGCCGCTCGTCCGGAAGGTTCACCACGCCCACGTTCGGCTCGATCGTCGCGAACGGGTAGTTCGCCGCGAGCACGGTCTGGCGCGTCAGCGCGTTGAACAGGGTCGACTTGCCCACGTTGGGCAGTCCCACGAATCCGATAGTCAAAGCCACAGTCCGGCAGTCTACCGGCGGGCCCGCCGCGGCGGAGGCGTCCCGCACCGGCCCCGTTCCGTGGGCAGAACCGGCAGCCCCGCCCGCTCCGTGGGCAGAAAGCGCGCTCTCCCCTGTTCCGGGGGCAGAACCGGCAGGGTTTTCGCTTCCGGGGGCAGAAACCCTTGCTTTTCTGCCCACGGAACCCAGAGGCCCGGCGGCCACGGGGCCCGGCAGCCCCAGCCCCCGCCCCCACGCGCCCACGGAACCCAGAGACCCGCACCGCCCAGCACGCATCCCCGCCCAGATGACCGATCTGTAGGGTGGGCGGGCCGCCCAGACCCCGACGAGAGGACGCACACCTGTGTCTGCCGAACAGAGGACGACAGCCGAGACCGCAGGGCCACCGGGTCCACCCCTCGCCAAGTCCCGCGGCACCGTGCGCCTGCGCTCCAACGACTACCGGGACAAGCCGGCCGTGGACCCGCGCTACTTCACCGACCCGGAGGGCCATGACATGGCCGTCGCGGTGGCCGGCATCCGGCTGGCCCGGGAGATCGTCTCCCAGCCGGCCATGGCGGCGTGGGCGGGGCGCGAGCTGGCCCCGGGCGAGCAGGCGCAGACGGACGAGGAGATCGCCGACTACGTGCGCCGCACCCACAACACCGTGTACCACCCGGTGGGCTCGGTGCGCATGGGCGCCGAGGACGACGCCATGAGCCCGCTCGACGCCCGTCTGCGCGTCAAGGGCGTGACGGGGCTGCGCGTGACCGCCACGCAGATGCGGCGGGCCCCCGGTGGGGGGCCCGCCGCATCTGCGTTCGGGGGACGGACCGCGCGCTGGTCACGCCGGCCGCGCGCGGCTCCGTCAGAGGCCGGTCACTCGCCGGAGGCCTCGGCGGTCTCGCCCTCCACGGTCTGCCCGGCCACGGGGGCGGTGCCGCCGTGGGTGACGGAGATCTTGCGGGGCTTGGCCTGCTCCGCCACCGGGATGGTGAGGGTCAGGACGCCGTCGCTGTAGTCGGCCTGGATGCGGTCGAGGGCGAGGCCCTCGCCCAGGGTGAGCTGGCGGGCGAAGGTGCCGGCGGAACGCTCACGGGTGAGCCAGCGGCGGTCCTCGCGGGCCGGGTCCTCCTTGCGCTCGGCGCGGACGGTGAGGGTGCGCTCCTCCACGTCCACGTCGATGGAGGCCGGGTCGACGCCGGGCAGCTCGACCTCGGCGACGAAGACGTCGCCCTCGCGGTACAGGTTCATGGGCATGGACACGGTGCCGGTCGCGCGGGGCGTCAGACCGTTCACCAGGCGCTCCATCTCACGGAACGGATCGATAGGACGGGCCATGTCGGTTCACTCTCCTCGGGATTCGGGTGGGCGCCGCTGACACCGCGGCGTCTGACCACTACAACAGCACGCCCGGCGAACCTATTCCAGAAATCTGCGTGAAGTTCGATCAACTTCCAGGCGGGCGGTCAGGACCCTCCCGGCCCGGGGTCAGCCCGCCGAGGCGATCTCGCTCTCCACCACCCACTTGTGGTTCCTCATCCGCATGCCGTCGGACTCGTAGTCCACCATGTAGACGGTCTCATCCGTCGAGGAGTGCACCGTGCCCTCCGCACCCTGCATGCCCGGCATGTGGTCAGCCGCGAGGGTGACCGCCGCGCCGTCGGGCAGGCGTTCGGCGCCCGCGTCCTCCAGCTCCTCCTGGACGACCCACTTGTGGTCCGTCACCTCGGGCCCGCCCGTCGTCGGCCGGTAGTCCACGGAGTAGGCGGTGGTCTCGTACGCGCCCACGACGGTGGCGGCGGCCCCCTCCATCCCGGGCATGTGGTCCGCCATGAGGGTGACCTCGGTGCCCACGGGGTGGGCCGGGTCCGCGGCGGGCTCGATGCCCTCGGGGGCGGGGCCGCCGTCCATCGCGTGGCCCGCGTGCCCGCCGTGGGAGGACGACGTCGCCGCCTCTTCCCCTCCCGTCGCGCAGCCGGTGAGCGCGAGCAGACTCGCCGCAGTCACGGCGACGGTCCTGGTCCAGAAACGCATGGTCATCGTCCGGTGTCTCCTTCGTCATCGGTGGTCTGGGGGGCCTCGAGGTGCCCGAGCGCCGCACGGAACGCGGCCTCCGCCGTGTCGCCGTAGGGCACGAACAGCACCTCGTCCACGGTGCCGCCCACCTCGTCCGCCATCGCGTGGCAGGTCTCGACGGCGATCCGCGCGGCGTCCTCCATGGGCCAGCCGTAGATCCCGGCGGAGATCGCCGGGAACGCGACCGTCCGGGCGCCGAGCCCGGCCGCCACCTTCAGGGACTCGCGGTAGCACGAGGCGAGGGTGTCGGATTTGTCGATCGTCTTGGCCCACACCGGGCCCACCGTGTGGATGACCCAGCGCGCGGGCAGGCGCCCCGCCGTCGTCGCCACGGCCTGCCCGGCGGGCAGCCCCTCCGGCAGGTCGGTCTCGCGCAGGCGGCGGCACTCGGCCAGGATCTCGGGGCCGCCGCGCCGGTGGATGGCGCCGTCCACGCCTCCGCCGCCGAGCAGGGTGGAGTTGGCGGCGTTGACGACGGCGTCCGCGTGCGTGGCCGTGATGTCCCCGGGGGCGATGGTGAGCTGCATGGACTCACGCTAGGCGCGGGTGGGCGCCGTCGGACAGGGCCGGTAGCCTCGGCCCCATGAGCACCCCGACGCCCACCGGACCGACCCCCACGCCCCCCGGCGGCGAACTGCTGCCGCTGATCAGCCTCGCGGTGGAGCACGTGTTCGACACGCTCGGCCGGCAGTCCGTGTTCGCCCCGACGATCCTCGCCGTCGCCGCGGACGGCCAGCGCGGCATGTGGGAGCACCCGGACCTCGAGCCCGAGCAGGCGGCCGCCACGGTCGCGAAGATCAGCCCGCGCCCCACGCGGGCGGTGGCCGTGTTCGACGGCGAGATCGAGACGGTGGACGGGCCCCGCCCGGCCGTCGCGGTGGAGGCCTTCGACGCCGCCGCCCTGGCCTCGACCCGCATGGTCTTCCCGTATCTGCCCGGCGTGGCCGCGGCGGGCATCGCCGCCCGCGTCGACGGCGACCCGCAGGTCGTGGCCAACGGCCCCAACCCGCTCTTCGGCTGAGCCGCCCGCCACGACGACGGCGCGCCGCCGCCTAACGTGTCCCTGCGGCCTGCGAGGGTGGGGGCATGGAGATCCTCAGCCTGCTGCTCGCCCTCATCCTCGGACTCGTGCTGGGCGCCCTGGTGGGCGCGTGGCTCATGTGGCGCCGGGCGGCCGGCGGCGGTGAGGAGGCCCGCCGGGCCCAGGCCGAGCTGGCCGCGCTGCGCACCGAGCACCAGGGGGCACGAGAAGAGCTCGCGGCCGCCCGGGCGGAGCAGCGCGCGCTCACGGCCGCGCGCGCCGAGGACGCCGAACGCCAACGCGCGGAGTCCCAGGTGATGTCCACGCTCGCCCCGCTGGGCCAGCGACTGGCGGCCCTCCAGGAGCAGGTGAGCGTGTTGGAACGGGATCGGGCGTCACAGTTCGGCCGGCTCGGGGAGCAGCTCCGCGCCGCCGCGGCCACGGACCGGGACCTGCTGAACCAGACCACGTCGCTCATGGCCACCCTCAAGTCCACCTCCGCGCGGGGCCACTGGGGCGAGGCGCAGCTGCGGCGGGTCGTCGAGGCGGCGGGCATGCTCCACCACGTGGACTTCACGGAGCAGGCCACGCTGTCCGGCAGGGACGGCGAGCGCCTCCGCCCGGACCTCGTGGTGTCCCTGCCCGGCGGCAAGGCCATGGCCGTGGACGCCAAGGCCCCCATCGGGGACGCGCTGGCCGCCGAGGCCCTCGCGGATGAGCCCGGCGAGGAGGCGTACGAGCGGCGTCAGGCGCTGGCCGCCCAGCACGCCGCGGCCGTGCGCCGCCACGTGGACCAGCTCTCCGCGAAGTCCTACTGGGCCGGCCTCGAGCACTCCCCCGAGCTGGTCCTGTGCTTCCTGCCCGCCGAGTCACTCCTGGCCGCGGCCCTGGACGCGGACCCCGGGCTGCTGGACCACGCGTT
This sequence comes from Micrococcus sp. CS26, assembly GCF_055522295.1. Classification (NCBI taxonomy): domain Bacteria; kingdom Bacillati; phylum Actinomycetota; class Actinomycetes; order Micrococcales; family Micrococcaceae; genus Micrococcus; species Micrococcus sp. CS26. The sequence goes on along the minus strand of NZ_JBVFVY010000027.1, from coordinate 13,363 downwards.
CTCCCGGAACGTCGCGCTCGTCGCCCCCGTCTCCCTCCTGACCGCCCTGAAGTCCGTGGCCTATGCCTGGCGGCAGGACACCCTGGCCGAGAACGCCCACACCGTGGTGGCCAGCGCGAAGGACCTCTACGAGCGCCTCGGCACGCTCGGCACCCACCTGGACCGCATGGGCGGATCCCTCAAGACCGCCGTGGACCGCTACAACCAGCTCGTCGGCAACGTCGAGTCGCGCGTGCTCCCCGCCGCCCGGCGCCTCCGCGACGCCGACCCGGGCCTGGCCCCCACGCCGGACATCCGCACGCTCGAGTCCGCGCCCCGGCCCCTGGCCGCCCCGGAACTGGTCGCGGGCGTGGAGGAGGACGAGCTGCGCCGTCGTCGGGCGGAGTCGGCGCGGGAGGCGTGAGCAGGGCCGGGCGGGTGGGCCGTCGCGGCCCCGGAGATCCGACGCGCGGCCCGGGCGACAGCCGGGTCAGGCGGCGGCGAGGGCGAAGACCGCCCACGCGAGGACGAAGCCCATGACGCCGATCAGCGTCTCCAGCACGGTCCAGGTGCGCAGCGTCGTCGGCACGTCCATGCCGAAGAAGCGGCCGACCAGCCAGAACCCGGAGTCGTTGACGTGGGAGGCGATCACCGAGCCGGCGGCCACCGCGAGCACCATGGTGGCCAGCTGGACCTCGGTGAACCCGGCCTCGGCGACGGCCGTGGAGAGCAGACCCGCCGCCGTCGTGAGGGCGACGGTCGCCGAGCCCTGGGCGATGCGCAGCGCACCGGCGATCAGGAAGCCCGCGAGGATCAGCGGGACGCCCAGGCCGGTGAGCGACTCGGCCAGGGCTGCGCCGATACCGGAGGTGCGCAGGACGCCGCCGAACATGCCGCCGGCACCCGTCACGAGGATCACGGAGCAGACCGGGGCGAGGGCGCCGTCGAGGATGGACTCGAGCCCCTCACGGCCGCCCGGGATCCGGCGGCCCAGCGTGGCCATGGCGACCAGCAGGGTGATCAGCAGCGCCACCGGCGTCTCGCCGAGCGCGCGCAGCACCTGGTACCACGCCTGACCCTTCGCGTCGGCGCCGAACGCCCCGGCGGCGTTCAGGGTGTTGAGGCCCGTGTTCATGAGGATCAGCAGCAGCGGCAGGACCAGCACGCCCACCACCGTGGCGAACCGCGGCGGATGCGCCTCCCGCTCCTCGGAGGCCTCACCGAGGATCGCCGGGACGGGCAGCACCCACCGACGCCCCGCCCACAGCCCGAACAGGTACGAGGTGACATACCAGGTGGGGACGGCGATGGCCAGCCCCAGCAGCATCACGAGGCCCACGTTGGCGTCGAACAGCCCCGCGGCGGTCACCGGGCCCGGATGCGGCGGCACGTAGATGTGCATCACGGAGAACGCCCCGGCCGCGGGGAGGCCGTAGGCGAGCACCGAGCCGCCGAGCCGGCGGGCCACCGCGAAGATCACGGGCAGCATCACCACGAGGCCGGCGTCGAAGAAGATCGGGAAGCCGAACAGCAGCGAGGCCACCCCCAGGGCGAACGGCGCGCGCTTCTCCCCGAAGAACCGGATGAGCGTGTCCGCCATGGCCTTCGCCCCGCCGGTGGCCTCGACCACGCGCCCGAGCATCGCGCCCAGGCCCACGAGCAGCGCCACGGAGGCCAGGGTGGAGCCGAAGCCCTGGGTCAGCGCCGGCACCACGAGCTCGGCCGGGATGCCTGCTGCGAAGGCCGTGAGCAGGCTGACCAGCACGAGCGCCACGAAGGCGTGCACGCGCAGCCGCATGATGAGCAGGAGCAGCAGCAGGATCGCACCGAGCGCGATACCCAGCAGCGGGGCGGCCCCCAGCGTGGGGGTCCAGTCTTCGAGCTTCATGAGGGGTCCTTCGGGCGGGCGGACCGGTGCGAGCGGCCGGCGGGCAGATGGGGTCTGCCGAGCCTACGGCCTCCCCCGGTCCTGCCGCGCCGGACGCGCGGGCCCGCCCGCGCTCACACTAGTGCGCGCAGGGCCCGTTCCGTCAGGTCCGCCAGCGTGGCGTCGTTGTGCAGGAGCACGCCGTCCTCGTCCAGCTGCAGCGGCTCGAGCGTGGCCACCTGGCTGGCCAGCAGCGCGGGCGGCATGAAGTGGTGGCGCTCGGCCATCCGGTCCTGGATGTCCACGGTGGCGGCCTCCACGTGCAGGAACCGCACGCGCCCGGGGGCATCCGAGAGCAGATCGCGGTAGGAGCGCCTGAGCGCCGAGCAGGTCACAATGCAGCCGCCGGACTGGGCCGGTTCGCTCATCCACGAGCGGAGCCGGCGCAGCCACGGCCAGCGGTCCTCGTCCGTGAGCGGGGTCCCGCCGCGCATCTTCGCGATCGCCTCGACACTGTGGAACTCGTCCGCCTCCGCGTAGGGCAGCTGCAGCACATCCATGAGGCGCAGGGCCAGCGCGGTCTTGCCGGAGCCGGACACGCCCATCACCACCACGGCGGTGCCGGTCAGATTTGGCAGGGTCCCGACGGCGGCCCGCGCCACCTCGGCGTCGTGGGCGGCGGCGGCCAGCGCCGCGGGTCTGCGGTCGTCCGTGTCGGGCTCGGCTGCCGACGTGGGAGTGTGCGTCGCATCCACGTGGTGACGCCGCTGGTCCATGGGGCCTCCTCGGGTTTCATCCCCGCAGGATGCAGGGATATGAGCACATCAGCATGCCGTCATGTCCTCAACCCACCCGTTGAACCGGGGGCACCGCGCCCTCACCTCATCGAAGGGGGCGCCCATGAGGATCTCGATTCCCGACGCCGTCTTGACGTAATCCTGGAAGAGCCCTTCCAAGCGCTTGGACGGCGCCGTGTTCGGGCCGCCGTTGATCAGTTCCGGGTTTCCGCTGGCTTCATCGACCCGGCGAGCGATCTCGGCGGCCGCTCTCTGATCTCCCAGCACACGGTCCTGCAACGATGCCGCGGACAAGACGAGGGCCTCGAATTCGTGGAGCATGAGGAAGGGATGGAAGCGGGTCGTACCCTCGGGGTCGAAGGCCTCTCGCAGCGCGGCCTCCTGGATCGCGACGGTCGTGACCACGTCAGAGCCCGTGAGAGCCCTCCCCGGCATGCCAGTGGGCGACCGGTAGAAATCGATCATGGTCGTAACCATGTCCCAGTGGCTCTGCCCCACCAGGACACCGAGCTGGTCGCGATAACCCCGCCATCCTCCGCCTCCTCGCCCGGTGACACTGGTCTTGGTGATGATGGCCTGCGGGTAGACGTCGCCCGGTGCGAGATGCGGAGCGAGGATTCGCTCGACGAATAGCTTCTCCGACTGCCCCTCGACGACGATCGCCACCTGTCTCATGACGCTGCCCCCTGCTCCCGCGGCGGGGGGACGATGTCCGGACCGGGCATACCGCCCAGCAGATTCATCTCCCATAGCTCGCCCGTCGTGTACTCGTCGAGCCACGCGTCGAGGGCCTCGACCGGCGGCGCGGCGAGTGTCGTCGTCCCACCCGTCCTGTCCACCAGCACCACGTCGTCGACGGCAAAGCAACTCAGGAGCGGGACGGACTGAGTGGCTGCCACGACCTGGACGTGCTCGGCCGCCGCGGTGAGGAGTTCAGCGAGTTGGGAGATGGCGACCGGGTGCAGACCAAGCTCCGGCTCGTCGAGGACGACCACGCCGGGCATGGAGTCCTGGAGCAACAGAGTCGCCAAGCTTATGAATCGCAGTGTCCCCGAGGACAGGAAACGCCCGTGGAACACCCGGTCCATGCCGATCTGCCGCCACCGCAGCTGCACATGACCCCCCAGCGGCTGCAGGACGAAGTCGTCGAAGAAGGGGGCGACGACACGGACGGAGCGGACGATGCGGTCATATCGGGGTCGGTCGTGCGTCTTCAATCGGAGCAAGACCGGTGCGAGGTTTGCCGCGTCATCGTGGAGGGTCAGGTCGTCCGCCTCATCGGCCCGCTGGAGCGCCGGCGCCTGAGGGCTGGTGTCGTCGACGTGGAAGACCCGAACACCCCCGGCCATGGCGGCGATGTGGGTGGCGGCCGTGATGCCGTCGCTCTCCTCAGCTCGACGGCGGATGACAGAGCGAGCCGACAGCCCATAGGAGGTTTCGTAGGCCTTGTCATATTTGTCGATGTTGTGGATGCCAGTGGTCTCACGGATCAGCGGTGCGTCATCGTCAGAGGCCTGGAGGCAGACGGAGTAGCGGTTCACGAATCGATCGCCGCCGTGCGGGACGCTGCCTCGTGGTTTGCTGGCCACACTGAGGCAGATGGTCTCGGCATCGTCGCCCGTCGGCGAGGCGTGCAACTGGGCGCGCACCCCGCCCATGCGGAGCAGCTCCTCAGAGAAGCTGTTGTCCACCACCCGGCCGAGGAGTTCCATTGCGCCGATCACATTGCTCTTGCCCGCACCATTGGCGCCGATCAAGAGCGTGACGCCGTCCCGGAGCTCGAGGGTCGCATCCCGGATAGATCGAAAACCCTCCACACGGAACGTGTCGAGTCTCATCGTCGCCGTCCGCCGAGGGCGCGCCCGTCGTCGCCCACGCGCTTCATCTCGGCGCGCAGCTCCTTGGGCAGGGAGAAGATGATGTCTTCCTCGGCGGTCACCACCTCGTCCACCTGCCCGTAGCCGTACTCGGCCAGCAGCGCGAGCACCTCCTGGACCAGCACCTCGGGCACGGACGCGCCCGAGGACAGGCCCACGGTGGCCACGCCCTCGAACCAGGACTCGTCCACCTGGTTGGCGAAGTCCACGCGCTCGGCGCGGGAGGCCCCGTACTCCGCGGCCACCTCCTTGAGGCGCACCGAGTTCGAGGAGTTCGCCGAGCCCACGATGATCACCAGGTCGCACTCCGGCGAGATCGACTTGATGGCCGCCTGCCGGTTGGAGGTGGCGTAGCAGATGTCGTCCGAGGGCGGGTCCTGCAGGTTCGGGAACCGCTCGCGCAGCACGGAGACGATCTCGAGGGTCTCGTCCACGGAGAGCGTGGTCTGGGAGAGCCAGATCAGGTTGTCCGGGTCCTCCACCTGGACGGTGCGGGCCTCGGCGACGTCGTTGATCACCGTGGTGTGCTCGGGCGCCTCGCCGAACGTGCCCTCGACCTCCTCGTGGCCGTCGTGGCCGATCAACAGGATCCGCTTGTCCTGCTTGGCGAAGCGCACGGCCTCGCGGTGCACCTTGGTCACGAGCGGGCACGTGGCGTCGATGGTGCGCAGGTTGCGCTGGGCGGCCTCCTCGACGACGGCCGGGGACACGCCGTGCGCGGAGAACACGGTCAGGGCGCCCTCGGGCACCTCGTCCAGCTCGTCAACGAACACCACGCCGCGCTCGGTCAGGGTGTCCACGACGTGCCGGTTGTGGACGATCTCCTTGCGCACGTACACGGGGGCGCCGTGGTGCTCGAGGGCCTTCTCGACGGCGACGACGGCACGGTCCACGCCGGCGCAGTAGCCACGGGGGGCGGCCAGCAGCACGCGCTTCTCACCGGACACGGGCGCGGCCGCCTCCACCTCCTCACGGGAACGACGAACGCGCGGGACCTGCGGCATCCCGAGGCCGACGGCGGACGGACGGGCGGAGACGGAGGGAGAGGACATGCCCTCCATGCTATCGGCCGGGACGCAGACCGGGCCCGGGCTTCGCCGCGGGCTCAGCGCGACGTGACGTCGGCGGCGGTGTGGGAGCGGCCCACCGCGGGGGGACCGTCCGCCCGGGCGGCACGGACCCGGCCACGCCGAGCGACCCACAGCTCGGCCAGGGCCAGCAGCAGGCCCGCGGCCAGCACGATCCAGCCCAGGGTGGTCAGGGTCTGGGGGTAGGGGGCGACGGCGGCTGCGAACGCCGGGCGGGCGGCCTCCTCCATCTGCTGGACGAACGCGGCCACCCCCGGGGAGGCCCCCTCGGGCGCCGTGAGGTGGACCGCGTCCGGCCCCAGGCGGGCGCCGCCGATCAGCCCGCCGGCCAGGGCGACCGCACCCGCCACGGCCACGGCGAGGCCCCGCCGCCCTCGGGGGGCGAGCAGCAGGGCGCCCACGAGCGCCAGCACGGACGCGGCGGCGGCCCAGTGCCAGTGCGCGGAGGCGTCCACCCAGCGGTGCACGGTGGCCCGGTCCGTGCCGGCCAAGGCGTCGATGCGCGCGTCCATGCGCAGCGCGGTGCTGTCCCGCAGGTCCGCGGCGCGGTCGTACAGGGGTGCCAGCAGCGTGTCCGCGGCCCAGTCGCCGACGTCCGCGCCCGCGATCGTCTCCAGCAGCGCCTGCCCGGGCAGGTCGAACCGGTCCTCGCGTAGGTCACGTTCGATGTCGCCCAGGGCGGCGGTGATCCCGGACTGTGCGACGGGACCGAACGGGATGGTCACGTCCGCGCCCGAGCCGGGCTCGTCCGCGCCCTGCGGGTCCTCGAGCTGGGCGAGCCAGGCGCGCCGGGCCTCGTCAGCGGTGTCGGACCAGCCCTGCACCACCTGCGGGTCGTCCGCCACGCGCTGGGCCAGCGGGCGCAGCAGGTCCTCGGCCGCCTGGGCCAGCGGGCCGGGCACCTGCTCGGGGACGGCGTCGTGCACGACGTCGTCGATCACCCCCGGCACGGCGGCGCGGACCTCGGGGTCCACCGCGACCTGCTCCGTCACCCCGCGCAGCAGCTCCGGGCGGTGCGTCGCCTCGTCGACGAGGGCACCGGCCGTCGCGAGCACCGCCAGCAGGCCCGCCAGGGCCGCGACGAGGAAACTGAGAGTGGTGCGCATGGGGTCCTTCCATTCCGTTCCGTTCCGTTCCGACCCCGTCGAGCGTACTCATCCTGGCCGGACGTTCCCCGGTCTGAGCGCCCCGACCGGGTCGGCGGCGGACCCGGGGGACGCCCGGGCGCCGTCTTGCGCGTCCGGCGAGGGCGGTACGGTGGGCCCGTGCCCGGGCGGACCGGGCGCGGACAGGAGGGACCCGGATGGACCAGCCCGTGACCGAGGGCGCCTCGGCGGCGTCGGACGTGCCCGTCTCGGCGCCCGCCCGCGCGGGCGAGACCTCCGCCGAGCGGCCGTGGCCCCTGCGCCGGCTCTCCGAGAACCTCAAGGCCCACATCGAGCGCGCGCCCGCCACGTGGATCGAGGGCCAGCTCATCGAGTTCAAGAACAACCGCGGCAACGTCTACATGACCATGCGGGACCTCGAGGAGGAGGTGTCCCTGTCGCTCACCGCCTGGCGAAACGTCGCCATGACCCTGGACGGGACCGTCCAGCAGGGCTCCCGCGTGGTGGCGCGCGTGAAGCCGAACTTCTGGCTCAAGGCCGGGCGCCTGTCCATGAACGTGCAGGAGATGCGCCCGGTCGGCCTCGGCGATCTGCTGGCCCGCGTGGAGCTGCTGCGCCGGGCCCTCGCCGAGGAGGGGCTGACCTCCCCCGCGCGCAAACGACCCCTGCCCCTGCTCCCCCACCGGATCGGGCTCATCACCGGCCGCGACTCGGACGCGAAGAAGGACGTGCTGCGCAACACGCTGCTGCGCTGGCCCGCCGCCGAGTTCGAGATCCGTGAGGTCGCCGTGCAGGGCGCCGAGGCCCCTCGTCAGGTGGCCGCCGCCCTCGCCGAGCTCGACGCCGACCCGGCCGTGGACGTCATCGTCATCGCCCGCGGCGGCGGCGCGCTCGAGGAGGTCATCCTGCCGTTCTCAGACGAGGCGCTGGTGCGCGCCGTGGCGGCGGCGCGCACGCCCGTCGTCTCGGCGATCGGCCACGAAGCGGACCGCCCGGTCCTCGACGACGTCGCCGACCTGCGCGCCTCCACGCCCACGGACGCGGCCAAGCGGATCGTCCCGGACGCGGCCCAGGAGGCCGCGGGACTCGCCGACGCGCGCCTGCGGCTGGCCGCGGCCGTCGAGCGCCGCGTGCGCGCCGAGGCCGAGGGGCTCGCGGCACTGCGCTCCCGGCCCGTGCTGGCCCGTCCGCACGTGATGGTGGACACCCGGCAGGAGGAGACGGACCGGTGGCGCGAGCGCGGCCGGTCCGCCCTGGGCCATCGGCTCGTCCGCGAGGAGGACGCACTCACGCAGCTGCGCGCCCGTGTCCGCGCCCTGTCCCCGCAGCGCACCCTGGACCGCGGCTACGCCGTGGTCCAGCACGCCGGACAGGTCGTGCGCGACGCGGACCAGGTCGCCCCGGACGACCGGCTCGACATCCTCGTGGCGGTCGGGCGGATCGCCGCGGACGTCGTCGCGACGCATCGGCCCACCCCGACCCCATCCCACGAGAGGACACGACAGACATGAGTGAACAGGGCATGGAGCAGACGCAGGACCCGGGCCGCCCCAGCGGCGTGGAGGGCTTCACCTCCGCGGACGTCTCGGACGTGGCCCGGATGAGCTACGAGCAGGCGCGCGCCGAGCTGATGGAGACCGTGGGGAGGCTGGAGGCCGGTGGCGCCGGCCTCGAGGAGTCCCTGGCCCTGTGGGAACGCGGGGAGGCGCTGGCCGACCGCTGCCAGGCCTGGCTCGACGGCGCCCGCGCCCGCCTCGACCAGGTGCGCGGCGAGGCCGCCCCCGACGCCGACTGACCCCGCCCCGCCCCGCTTTCGTTCGGGAAACGGCGGCCTTCGGGGCGCTTTCGTTCGAGAAACGGCGGCCTTCGGGGCGCTTTCGTTCGAAAAACGGCGGCCTCCGCCACGCTGTCGTTCGAGAAACGGCGGGGGCGGGGGCCATCGGCCCCCGCCCCACGCGGCTTGCTCCCGACGTCGGTCAGGCGGTCTGGTCCTCGTGCTTGCCCTCGCCCAGCTCCTCCACGAGCTTGGCGTTGAAGGCGTCGAGGTCGTCCGGGGTGCGCGAGGTGGTCAGCCCGTTGTCCACGACGACCTCCTCGTCCACCCACTGGGCGCCCGCGTTCTTCAGGTCAGACTCCAGGGACGCGTAGCTGGTCAGACGGCGGCCGTCCACGACGCCCGCCTCGATCAGGGTCCACGGGGCGTGGCAGATGGCCGCCACCGGCTTGTGCTGCTCGAAGAAGGCACGCACGAACGCCTGGGCGTCCTTGTCGATGCGCAGGGCGTCCGCGTTCAGGGTGCCGCCCGGCATCACGAGGCCGTCGAAGTCCTCGGCCTTGGCGTCCTTCACCGTCGTGTTCACCTCGAAGGACTCGCCGTGATCCCAGTCGGACTGCATCGCGGTGATGGTGCCGGACTTCGGCGAGACGAGCACGGGGGTCGCGCCGGCGGCGATCACGGCCTCCCACGGGGAGGTCAGCTCGACCTGCTCGACACCGTCGGTCGCGAGGAACGCGACGGTCTTGCCGGTCAGCGGGGCGTTCTGGACAGCGTTCTCGGACATGGGTCCACCTTTCGGATCGGATCCGGCACGCCTCTGCGGCGCCCGGTGTTCCCCATCAACTCACTGCGGCCCCGGGCCTGGCAAGGTCCGGCCACCACTTCCCCGCCCACCGCGACGACGGCGGCGCTCAGCCCGCCAGCAGGCGACGGCGGGCGGCCGCGACGTCGAAGTCGGCCTTCGGCCAGTCCAGCCCCATCCCCTGCACGGTCTCGATGATCAGCTGCTGCACCGCCAGCCGCGCGAACCACTTGCGGTCCGCCGGCACGATGAACCACGGCGCGTCCTCGGTGTCCGTCCGCTCGATCGCGATCCGGTACGCGTCCATGTACTGGTCCCAGTACGCGCGGTCGTCGAGGTCGCTCTCGCTGAACTTCCAGTGCTTCGTGGGGTCGTCCAGGCGGGCCAGCAGGCGCTCGGCCTGCTCCTCCGGCGAGATCCGCAGCATCACCTTGACGATCCGCGTCCCAGCGGCGCGCACGGCCGCCTCGAACTCGCAGATCGCCCCGTATCGCTCCTCCACCTCGGCCAGCGGGGAGAGCCCGCGCACGCGATGCACGAGCACGTCCTCGTAGTGCGAGCGGTCGAACGCGGAGACGAGGCCGGGCCGGGGCAGGTGCGGGCGGATGCGCCACAGGAAGTCGTGGGCGCGCTCCTCCGCTGTCGGCGCCTTGAACGCGTGCACGTGGACGCCCTGCGGGTCCATCGCCCCGATCACGTGGCGCATGATCCCGCCCTTGCCGGCGGTGTCCATGCCCTGCAGGACGACCAGCAGGGACGGCGCCTCCCCCTCGGGCGCGTGGCGCACCGACTGAGCGAACAGCAGTTCCTGCAGGTTGGCGAGCGCCCCGCCGCGCGCGGCCAGGTCCTTCTTGCCCTTCGCCTTGTCCCCGCCGTAGCCGGGCGTCGCGGCGGCGTCGACGTCGGCCGGGCCCCGGACCTCGTCCCCGCGGCGGGCGGCGAACAGCTCCCGGGCGGGGGCGCCGAAGACGCTGTCGTCGGTGGGGCGGGCGGGTCGGCCCGCCTCGGCGGCCGGGGTGTCAGCCATGGCGCTCCCTCCAGTCCTCGAGGAAGTCCTCGAGGCGGTCCAGGGCCACGTCCAGGTCCTTCACGCTGGGCAGCGTGACGAGCCGGAAGTGGTCGGTGTACGGGTAGTTGAACGCCCCGCCGTGCGAGACGAGGATCTTCTTCGCCCGCAGCAGCTCGATGACGAACGCCTCGTCGTCGTCGATCGCGTAGACCTCCGGGTCCAGGCGCGGGAACAGGTAGAGGGCGCCGTGGGCCGGCTGCACGGACACGCCGGGGATGGCGTTCAGGCGGTCCTGGGCGAGGTTGCGCTGCTCGAGCAGCCGACCGCCGGGCAGGACGAGGTCGTCGATGGACTGGTAGCCGCCCAGTGCCACCTGGATGGCGTGCTGTGCGGGCACGTTGGCGCACATCCGCATGTTGGCCAGCAGGGTCAGGCCCTCGAGGAAGTCGGCGGCCCGGTGCTTCGGCCCGGACACGGCCACCCAGCCGGAGCGGTAGCCCGCCACCCGGTATGCCTTGGACAGGCCGGAGAACGTCAGGGTGAGCACGTCGTCGGACAGGCCGGCGGCGTTGATGTGGCGGGCGCCGTCGTAGGTGATCTTCTCGTAGATCTCGTCCGCCATGAGGACGAGGTTGTGGCGGCGGGCGACGTCCACGATGCCCTGCAGCACGGCGCGGGAGTAGACCGCGCCGGTGGGGTTGTTCGGGTTGATCAGGACGATGCCCTTGGTGCGCTCCGTGACGAGGGACTCGATGTGCTCGAGGTCGGGCTCCCAGCCCTCCTCCTCGACGCAGCGGTAGTGCACCGCTCGGCCCCCGGCCAGGGTGGTGGCGCCGGTCCACAGCGGGTAGTCGGGCGAGGGGACGAGGATCTCGTCGCCGTCGTCGACCAGGGCCTGCAGGACCATCGTGATCATCTCGGAGACGCCGTTGCCGATGAACACGTCGTCCACGCCGATGTCCCGGATGCCCCGGGACTCGTAGTACTGCGAGACGGCGGTGCGCGCCGAGTAGATGCCCTTGGAGTCCGAGTAGCCCTGCGCGTGCGGCAGGTGCTGGTGCATCGCCGCCAGGACGGCGTCCGGCGCCTCGAAGCCGAACGGGGCCGGGTTGCCGATGTTCAGCTTCATGATCCGGTGGCCCGCGGCCTCCATCCGCTGCGCCTCCTCCAGGATGGGGCCGCGCACGTCGTAGCGGACGTTCAGCAGCTTGGCGGACTGGCGGAACTGGCGGGGATGCGGGGTCGGCATGCCCCCCATCATGGCACCCCCCGGGCGGTGTGCGTCACAGTCGAGCTCGTGCGACGCGGGCCGGCGCCCCTCCCTCGCGCGGGCTCAGAACCAGGAGCCGCGGGGGACGAACCAGTCCTCGGGCGCGTCCTCCAGGCCATGGTCCACCAGCCAGTACTGCGCGGCCTCGGCGACCGGAAGCGGGTCGGCGCCCGTGGTGAGCCGTTCGAGCTCCCGCAGGCCGTCGCCGTCGAGGGCGGACATCACCTCGGCGATGCGCCGTTCGGCGTCGTCGTCCAGCGTCGCGGCGGAGCCGACGGCGGTCAGCCGCCCCTCCGGGAGCACGCGGCCGTCGTCCTCGAGCGGGACGAGCGTGTTCGCGTCGATCTCCGGATCCGTGCCGGTCAGCAGCGCGACCTGGGCCTCGTCCGCGACGACGGCGGCGGTCGGGTCCTCGGTGTCGGCCAGCCAGGTCTCGGGGCGGCAGCCGGCGAGCCGGTCCAGGCGGGCGCGCAGGGCCGTGGCCGCGTCCGGGTCCGCCGCGGCGGTCAGGGGCGGGGGTGCGACGGCGGTGAGCGACTCGCACCAGCCGTTGAGGTCCGTGATCGACTCGAGCTCGAGCCGGGCCGCGGTGGTCTGGGTGACGACCGCGGTCAGGCGCAGCACGCCCGCCGACGAGGACAGCACCGCCGGGGCCTCGTCCTGCGGTGTCCCCGCCGCGGCCGTCTGCCCGGCGAGCAGCGTCCCCAGGACGCGCCCGGCCGCCGGGGCGTCGGCCGCGGGGTCGCCGACGGGCAGCGCGGTGGGGCTCGGGGCGGCGGTCGAGGCGGTGGCCGAGGGGGTGGGCACAGCGTCCGTGGACGTGCCGGCCTCCGTCCCGGTCGGCGTCGACGACGGCGACGGCGGGGACGGCAGCGCCGCTGCGGGGTCGGCGGCGACGGCCAGGGCCAGGGTGTCCACGACGGCGACCGTGTCCCCGCCGGCGGCGGACCACGCGGGCTGCTCCACGGCGACGCCGTCCTCGTCCGCCACGGCGTGGCCGTGCAGGCGCAGGTGACGGGACAGGACCGCCGCGACGGCGGCCTCGAGGCCCTCGCCGCCGTGCACGACCGTGATCGGCGCGCCTGACGCGGAGGGCGTCGGCGGGGCGTCCGCCTGCCGCCCACACGCCCCCAGGGCCAGCGACAGCACGAGGGCCGAGGCGGCGAGGGCCGCGGGGCGGCGGTGGGCGGGGCGGCTCACGCCGCCACCCCGGCACGGGCGAGCGCCTCGGTGACCCAGGAGGCGGTGCGCAGCCCGCTGAGCTCCGCGAGGTCGAACCAGCGCGCGTCCGTCGAGGATCCGCCGACCTCAGGGCGCAGGACGCCGCCCGTGATGCGGGCGGTGTAGAGGACCTGCACGGTGAGCAGCGGCAGCGGCTCGCCCCGCAGGCGCTTCTCCACCGGGATCGTCCCGGTCGTGACGCCCAGCAGGCCCGTGAGCTCGGCGGTGTGGCCGGTCTCCTCCCAGACCTCGCGCAGGCACGCCTCCTCCGGGCTCTCGCCGAGCTCGATGCCGCCACCGGGCAGCGTCCACTGCAGGAACTCGGGCCCCTGCCACGAGCTGAGCAGGACGCGGCCGCCGTCCACGATCAGGGCGTAGGCGCCGGCGCGCGTCTGGAACGGGCCGGCGGGGTGTGCTCCGGCGGCGTCCGGGGCGGCGGGGGTGGTGCTCATGGCTGCGGGCTCCTGGCGGCAGTGGGACGGCCCGCGGCGGGCGACGCTGCGGGCCCGGCCAGTCTACGAGCACCGCCCACCGCGAACAGCGGCACGGTCCACCGACCCGCGCCCTAGG
>NZ_JBVFVY010000026.1:0-20700 GCF_055522295.1 Micrococcus sp. CS26 | reverse complement strand
GCGCCGCGCACGGCGGCCGGGCTTGCCGGTGTCCGGCGCGGCGCCGTAGCCGACGAGGGTGGGCACGCGGCCGTCACCCTCGGCGGGCCCGCCGACGTCGGGCTCGGCGCCCTCGAGGGTGAAGGTCACCAGGGGCGCACCGACCTCGAGGGTCTCACCCTCGGCGCCGTGCAGGGCCGCGACGACGCCCGCGAACGGGCTCGAGACCTCGACCACGGCCTTGGCCGTCTCGACGTCGGCGAGCACCTGGTTCACGCTCACCGCGTCGCCCTCGGCCACGCGCCACGTCACGATCTCGGACTCGGTCAGGCCCTCGCCGAGGTCGGGCAGGCGGAAGGTCTTCTGGCTCATCGGGTCTCCTCCCCGGCGTTCTGGGCCGCGAGGAACTGCTCGGCGGTCTCGGGGGCGGCGAACGCGTCCACGGAGTCCAGCGAATTCGGTCGGCCCAGAGCACGGTCCAGGCCGTCGAGGATGCGGTCGAGGTCCGGCAGGTGCAGGTGCTCGAGCTTGGACGGCGGGTAGGGCACGTCCATGCCGGTGACGCGCACCGGCGGGGCCTCGAGCCAGTGGAACGCGCGCTCGGCCACCGTGGCCACGAGCTCGGCGCCGAGGCCGCCGGTGCGGGAGGCCTCGTGCGCCACGACGAGCCGGCCGGTGCGCCGCACCGAGGACTCGACGAGGCCGGTGTCCAGCGGGGACAGGCTGCGCAGGTCGACCACCTCGACCTCGACGCCCTCCTCGGCCGCCACCTCGGCGGCCTGCAGGGCGGTCTTCACGAGCGGGCCGTAGGCCACGAGCGTGGCGTCACGGCCCTCGCGCAGGATGCGGGCCGGGCTCATCGGCGGGATCGCGACGTCCAGGTCCACGTCGCCCTTGTCGTGGTAGCGACGCTTGGGCTCGAGGTAGACCACCGGGTCCTCCGAGGCGATCGCGGCGCGGATGAGGTCGTACCCCTCCTGTGGGGAGGACGGGGAGACCACCCGCAGGCCCGCGGTGTGCAGGAAGTAGGCCTCGGGCGACTCGGAGTGGTGCTCCGGGGAGCCGATGCCGCCGCCGAAGGGGATGCGGATGGTCACCGGCATCGGCACGGCGCCGCGGGTGCGGGCGCGCAGCTTGGCCAGGTTCGCCACGATCTGGTCGAACGCCGGGTACACGAAGCCGTCGAACTGGATCTCGACGACGGGCCGGTAGCCGCGCATGGCCAGGCCGATGGCCGTGCCCACGATGCCGGACTCGGCCAGCGGGGTGTCGAGCACCCGGTCCTCGCCGAACTCGGCCTGCAGGCCGTCGGTGATGCGGAACACGCCGCCGAGGGCGCCGATGTCCTCGCCCATGAGCAGGACCTTGGGGTCGTCGGCCAGGGCACGGTGCAGGCCGCGGTTGATCGCCCGGCTGAAGGTCATGCGCTCGCTCACGCGCCCGCCTCCTCGTCGTCGAACTGCTGCAGGTAGAGGGCGTGCTCGCGGCGCTGCCGCTCGAGCTCCTGGTGGGGCTCGGCGTAGATCTCGTCGAAGAGCCTGTCCGCGCCGTCCTCCTCGAGCGCCTCGAGGGCGCGGCGGACCTCGGCCGCCAGCTCGTCGGCCTCGGCCTGGGCCTGCGCGAGCACGGCGTCCACGTCCACATCGAGGGTGCGCAGGTGCGCCTCCACGCGGGTCAGCGGGTCACGGGCCTTCCAGGCCTCGAGCTCGGCGTCGTCCCGGTAGCGGGTGGGGTCGTCCGCGGTAGTGTGCGGGCCCATGCGGTAGGTGACGGCCTCGATGAAGGTGGGACCGCCCCCGTCGGCCGCGCGCTCGACGGCGGCGCGGGTCGCGGCGAGCACGGCCAGGACGTCGTTGCCGTCCACGCGCATCGACGGGATGCCGAAGCCCCACGGGCGGTCCGCGATGCTGCGGCGGGTCTGCAGGCGCACGGGCTCGGAGATGGCCCAGTGGTTGTTCTGGCAGAAGAACACCACGGGCGACTGGTAGGAGGCGCTGAAGACCATGGCCTCGTTGACGTCCCCCTGGCTCGTGGCGCCGTCGCCGAAGTAGACGATCGTGGCCACGTCCGCCTGGTCCCGCTGGACGCCCATCGCGTAGCCGACGGCGTGCAGGGCCTGCGCGCCGATGATGATCTGCTGGGTGGCCACCCGCGTCTCGTTCGGGTCCCAGCTCGAGAACGTGGAGCCGCGCCACACCCGCAGCAGGTCCAGCGCGGGGACGCCGCGCAGCAGGGCCACGCCGTTCTCGCGGTAGGACGGGAAGACGAAGTCGTCCGGGCGCAGCGCGACGGCGGAGCCCACCTGGGCGGCCTCCTGGCCCAGCAGCGGGGGCCACAGGGCCAGCTCGCCCTGACGCTGCAGGTGCGTGGCCTCGACGTCGAGGCGCCGGACCACGGCCATCTGGCGGTACAGCGCGGCGAGGGCGTCGGCGTCGACGTCCTCGATCCACGGGTCGAGCTCCGGCTGCGGACGGCGGCGGCCCTCCGTGTCGAGCACCTGGAGCATCACGGCCTCGGCCGGGCCCGCCGGGGGCGGAGAGCCGGCGGACTGTCCGCCGGTGGGACGGGTGTGGTCCACGAGGGTCACTGGACTGCCTTCCGATCGACGCCCACGGTGCGGGGCGAGGGAGCTGTACGCATGCGCGAGCAGGGGTGGAGCGCGCGGCGTCTCGGTGGTGTGATTGTAATCACTTCAGTGTGATCTGCGCCACTCTCCCGGGCCGCCGCGCGAGGGCCGGGTGTCAGGCGCGGCGCAGCAGCACGTCGACGGCGGCGTCGAGGTAGGCGTCGACCTGGCCCTCCTCGTAGCCGGCGGCACCCTCGGCCTCGCCGAACGACGCGCGGCGCACGTCGTCCGCGGTCAGCCCGCCCTCGGCGCCGGGATCCGTCGAGTCCTCCGCACCGGCCAGGGTGACGCGCAGACGGTCCACGAGCGCGTCCACCTGGTCCACGTCGTAGCTCACGGCGTCCGCGCGGGAGGGGCGGCGGAAGCGCTCCGCCGGGGCCCGGTCGGCGCGGGCCACGAGCTCGGCCACGCGCTCCTCGAGGTCTGCGGCCCAGTCCTCGTCCCCGCGCTCGGCGACGAAGGCCTGACGCTCGGCGGCGGCCAGCTCCTCTTCCAGACGGTCCAGCTCGTCGTCCACCTCGTCCGTGGCGTAGCCGCCGTTGACAGTCGCGAAGCGGGCCTGGCGCACCTCCTCCGCCGTCAGCGGGGCACCGCCGTCGCGCGCCTCACGGGCACGCGCCATGAAGGCGTCCACGTGGGTGGTCTCGTAGCCGATCTCGTCCTGCTCGACGAGCTCGAAGACCGGCTCGGCGTCCGGGGTGGTGCGGGGGGTCATGGGCGTCTCCTGCGGTGTGGGTCCCGGACGTGCCGGGTCGAGGGGTGGATCAGGTCAGGGGCAGCGCCAGCACGGTGTAGGCCACCGGCGCGGCGAACACGAGGGAGTCCAGGCGGTCCATCACGCCGCCGTGGCCGGGCAGGGCGGAGGACATGTCCTTGATGCCGAGCTCACGCTTGACCATGGACTCGGAGAAGTCCCCCGAGGTGGCGGCGGCGACGGTGGTCACGCCGAGGACGGCGCCGACCCACCACGGCTGGCCGACCAGCAGGGGGACGGCGACGACGCCCACCAGCACCGAGCCCGCCAGGGAGCCGGCCAGGCCCTCCCAGGACTTCTTGGGGCTGATGCGCGGGGCGATCGGGGTGCGGCCGAAGCGGTAGCCCACGATGTAGCCGAACGTGTCGTTGGAGACCACCATCAGCAGCAGGATCGCCACCATGCGGTGCCCCAGCGGCTCGTCCAGGAGCGCCGCGGCGAAGGAGAGCAGGAACGGCGCCCACAGCACGATGAACACGCCCGCGAGCATGAACTGGCCCGCCGGACGCCGCCGCGTCAGCGCCGTCCATACGGCCACCAGCGCCAGGCATGCCACCAGGGCGATGAACAGCGCGGGCACCCCCCACCGCCACGCGGTGAGCGGCAGGACCGCCGCGGCCACCCAGAGCGGGGGCCGCGGCACGTCCAGGCCGATGCCGCGCACCGCCGTCGCGATCTCGGACACCGCGCCGACCAGCAGGGCGACCACGAGGAGGACCAGCAGCCAGTCGAGCCAGAAGAGGCCGACCAGGGCCGTCGCCAGCAGCCCCACCCCCACGAGGACGGCGGACTTGAGGTCGCGGCCGCCGCGCGGAGGTGCGGGCGAGGTGGACACGGCGGAGGTCATGGGGCGAGCGCGGACGGCGGGAGGCTCAGACCTCCAGCAGCTCCTGCTCCTTGTTCTTGGCCATCTCGTCGATGAGCTCGACGTGGCGTTTGGTGAGCGCGTCCAGCTCCTTCTCGCCGCGGGCACCCTCGTCCTCGCCGACCTCGCCGTCCTTGACGGCCTTGTCCATGGCCTCCTTGGCCTTGCGGCGGGCATTGCGCACGGAGATCTTGTGCTCCTCCGCCTTGGACTTGACCAGCTTCACGTACTCCTTGCGGCGCTCCTCGGTCAGCTCCGGCATCACGATGCGGATGACCTTGCCGTCGTTGGACGGGTTCGCGCCGACCTCGGACTCGGACAGCGCCTTCTCGATGTTGCGCAGGGCCGACTGGTCGAACGGGGTGATGAGCAGCGTGCGGGCGTCCGTGGTGGTGAAGGACGCCAGCTGCTGCAGCGGGGTGAACGAGCCGTAGTAGTCAACCATCACCTTGGAGTAGAGGCCCGGGTTGGCGCGGCCCGTGCGCACGGAGGCGAAGTCCTCACGCGTGGCCTCGATGGTGCGGTCCATCTGCTCTTCGGCGGACTGCAGGGTCTCCTGGATCACGGTGTCTCCTCGGTGTGGTGGAACAGGTCTGCCGCCATCCTACGCGGCGCGCCTCAGACGGTGACGGTGGTGCCGATCGGCTCGCCGAGCAGGGCGCGGGTCACGTTGCCCGGGCCCTCCATGCCGAACACGCGCATGTCCAGGTCGTTGTCCTTGCACATGGTCATGGCGGTCAGGTCCATCACGCGGATGTTCCGCAGCAGCGCCTCGTCGTAGGTCAGGTGCGTGAGACGCTCGGCGGTGGGGTCCTTCTTGGGGTCCGCGGTGTAGACGCCGTCCACGCCGGACTTGGCCATCAGGACCTCGTCCGCCCCGACCTCGAGGGCACGCTGGGCCGCCACGGTGTCCGTGGAGAAGTAGGGCAGGCCGGTGCCTGCGCCGAAGATCACGACGCGGCCCTTCTGCATGTGGCGGATGGCGCGCAGCGGGATGTAGGACTCCGCCACCTGCTCCATGTGGATGGCGGACTGCACGCGCGTGGTGACCCCGGCCTGGATGAGGAAGTCCTGCAGGGCCAGGCAGTTCATCACGGTGCCGAGCATGCCCATGTAGTCGGCCCGACGGCGGTCCATCCCGTTCTCGGACAGCTCGGCGCCACGGAAGAAGTTGCCGCCGCCGACGACGATCGCGATCTCCACCTGGTCCGCCGCGGCGGCGATCTGCTCGGCGATGCCGCGGACGGTCTCCGGGTCCACGCCGATCTTGCCGCCGCCGAACACCTCGCCCGAGAGCTTGAGGAGCACGCGACGGCGGCCGGTGTCGTCCGAGGTCTGCGGGGCGTGGGCGGTGGTCGGGTCCTCGGGGGCGCGGTTCGTCTCCATGGGAAGCATCTCCTGGTCGGTGGGGGGTCGGGCCGGGGACGGCCGTCCCGGGGGCGGACACGCGGACGGGGTGGCCGCCCGGTCGGGGCGGCCACCCCGTCATGCGATGGTCGTCGGCGCCATCCGGCGCCGGAGTGGACCTCGGGTCGCTCCCGATCCTACGCCCCCGCGGGGCGTGGACCGGGAGCGGCCGGTCCGGGTGCGGCGGTCAGTTGCCGACGCGGAAGCGGGCGAACCCGGTGACGTTGGTGCCGGCGTCGGAGGCGACCTTGCCGACGGTCTGCTTCGGGTCCTTCGCGAACGGCTGGTCCACGAGCACGATCTCCTTGAAGAAGCCGGTCAGGCGGCCCTCCACGATCTTCGGCAGGGCCTGCTCCGGCTTGCCCTCGGCACGGGCGGTCTCATCGGCGATGCGACGCTCGTTCTCGACGGTCTCGGCCGGCACGTCCTCACGGGTGAGGTACGTGGGCGAATAGGCCGCGGTGTGCACGGCGATGTCGTGCGCGGCGGTCTTGGCGTCGGCGGAGTCGGCGTCCACGGCGAGGAGCACGCCCACCTGGGCCGGCAGGTCCTTGGAGGTCTTGTGCAGGTAGGCGTCCACGAAGGCGCCCTCCACGCGGGCCAGGCGGCGCACGGCCACCTTCTCGCCCAGCAGGGCGCCCTCCTCGGTCACGTAGTCGCCCAGGGTGCGGCCCTCGTAGTCGGAGGCCAGCAGGCCGTCGACGTCGGTGGCGCCGGAGGCGACGGCGGCGCGCAGCACCACGTCGCCCAGGGCGATGAACTTGTCGGCCTTGGCCACGAAGTCGGTCTCGCAGTTGAGCTCGATCATGACGCCGACGCCGTTCTCGACGGTCGCGGCCACGAGGCCCTCGGCGGCGGAGCGGCCCTCGCGCTTGGTGGCGCCCTTGAGGCCCTTCACGCGGATGATCTCGATGGCCTTCTCGGCGTCGCCGTCGGCCTCGTCCAGAGCCTTCTTCACGTCCATCATGCCGGCGCCGGTGCGCTCGCGCAGGGCCTTGATGTCAGCAGCGGTGTAGTTCGCCATGCTCGTTCGGTCCTTCCCGTGGTGTGGGTTGTGCGGGATGTTCGGGGTCTGATCCGGTCCGTCGGCCCGGCCGGGTGGGGCCGGGCCGACGGGCCGGCCGGGATCACTCGCCCTGCGGGGCGGCCTCGGCGGCGGGGGCCTCGGCCTGCTCGGCCGGCGCCTCGGCGGCGGGGGCCTCGGCCTGCTCGGCCGGCGCCTCGGCGGCGGGGGCCTCGGCCTGCTCAGCCTGCTCGGCCTGCTGGGCGTTGTGCTGCTCGAGCAGCTCGCGCTCCCACTCGGCCATCGGCTCGGCGGCCGCCTGGCCGGACTTGCCGCCCTGACGGGCGATCAGGCCCTCGGCGACGGCGTCCGCGACCACGCGGGTCAGCAGGTTCACGGAGCGGATGGCGTCGTCGTTGCCCGGGATCGGGTAGGCGACCTCGTCCGGATCGCAGTTGGTGTCCAGGATGGCGACGACCGGGATGCCGAGCTTCTGGGCCTCGTCGACGGCCAGGTGCTCCTTCTTGGTGTCCACGACCCACACGGCGGAGGGGGTCTTGGCCATGTTGCGGATGCCGCCGAGGTTGGCCTGCAGCTTCTCGAGCTCACGGTTGAGCAGCAGCAGCTCCTTCTTGGTGAACTGCGAGCCGGCCACGTCCTCGAAGTCGATCTCCTCGAGCTCCTTCATGCGCTGCACGCGCTTGGAGACGGTGGAGAAGTTGGTCAGCATGCCGCCGAGCCAGCGGTGGTTCACGTAGGGCATGCCCACGCGACCGGCCTGCTCCGCGATGGCCTCCTGGGCCTGCTTCTTGGTGCCGACGAACAGGATGGTGCCGCCGTGGGCGACGGTCTCCTTGACGAACTCGTAGGCGCGGTCGATGTAGGACAGCGACTGCTGGAGGTCGATGATGTAGATGCCGTTGCGCTCGGTGAAGATGAAGCGCTTCATCTTGGGGTTCCAGCGGCGGGTCTGGTGGCCGAAGTGGACACCGGAGTCGAGGAGCTGGCGCATGGTCACGACGGGCATGACGTTCCCTTCTGTGGCAGCCGTGGCACCCCGCGCTTCACGCGCGGGCGGTCTGCCGGTCGATTTCTTGACGGTTGGCGGCCGGCCCGGTCGGGCGGCCCCTGGCACCACGACGGCGGGCTGCCGGGCCCCACGAGCACCCGCGCCGACGTCCTCTCCAGGAGGACGGCGGGGACGGGACCGAGCGTGGGGGCTGGGCCGCTGAAGCGACCCACCGCGATGCGCGGAGTCGGCGTCCGGGGCACAGCACAGGGCCGGCCACAGGACACCGCTGAGGTGAATCCTACCCCAGGTGGGCGCCCGCTCCCATCGCCGACTCCTGCACAGGGGCCGGTGCGGCGGGCGCTCTCCACGATGGGACTGCGGGCCTGCCACGCGGCCGCCCGGAACGCCAGGCTGACGCCATGACCCCTCGCACGCTCCTCCCCCGTCCGCTCCCGCGTCCGCGCATCGCGGGGTGCGTCGCGGCAGCCCTGCTCGCCTGGCTCGTCCTCGCCCTGGGGATGGGCGACCTCGGCCCCGTGTCCCGGGCCACGCCCGCACCGTCCACGCGTGACGCGCTGCTCCTCGTCGCGGCGTCCCCGGCAGGTCCGGGCGCGACGGCCGCGCCGGTCGCGTGGCACCCGCCCGTCGCCGGCGCCGCCCCGGATGACGTGCTCCGCGCGTTCGTCGCACCCGAGCGACCGTGGAGTCGGGGGCACCGGGGCGTGGACCTCGCCGTGCAGACCGGGGCTCCGATCCAGGCGCCGGCGGCGGGCCGGGTCGTGTTCGCCGGGGTCGTGGTCGACCGCCCCGTGCTGACCCTGGAGCACGAGGACGGGACCCGCAGCTCGCTCGAGCCGGTGGAGGCGGATGTCGCCGTGGGGGCCGTCGTCGCCGCGGGCGACCCGGTGGGGCGACTGGCCGGGGCGCCACCGCACTGCACGCGCGCGTGCGTGCACTGGGGCGTGCGGGAGCCCGACGGCTGGCGTGTGGGGGAGGCGGCCTTCGACCGCTACCTCGACCCGCTGGTGCTCATCGGGTGGAGCGGCCCGTCCGTGCTCTGGCCGCACGCCGCGCCACACCCAGCGCGGCCGTGAGGTCCAGGAGCCGGCGGGCGGACTCGTCCCAGCTGAACCGGGCCGCCTGGGCGACGCTCGCCCGGGAGGCCACGGCGAACTCGGCGGGATCCTCGAGCTCCCGCACGCGGGCGGCGAGCGCGGCCGCCCGGTCCCCCTCGAGCGGGACACCCCGGAAGGACGGGGTGCCCGCGCCGGCGATCTCGCGGAAGATCGGCAGGTCCGAGCACACCACCGGCGTGCCATGGGCCATCGCCTCGGCCACGGGCAGGCCGAAGCCCTCGGCGCGGGAGAGGGTGACGGCCGCGGTGGCCCGGCGGAGCAGGCGCACGTACTCGGCCTCGTCGGTGCCGTCGTGGAACACCACGTCTGCGCCGTCGGCCCCTGCGACGGCGCGACGCTCGGCCAACCGGTCCTCGAGCTGCCCGCGGCGCTCCGGGCTGATGCGGGAGAGCAGGTGCAGCGTGTAGCCCGGCAGCAGCGGCGCGGCGGCCACGAGGGACTCGACGTCCTTGTAGTCCATGAACGAGCCCATGTAGAGCAGCGTGCGCTCCGGGGTCTCGTCCGGGTCCCGCGGCTCCGGGACCGCCTGCGCCGCGTTCGCGACGACGTGGACCGGACGCCGGGTGAGGCGGTGCCGGGCGATGAGCTCCGCCGTCGTCCGGGAGACCGTGGCGACCGCGTCCGCGCGGTCGAGCAGGAGCCGCTGCGGGATCTTGGTCAGGTGATAGGCCCGCCAGAGCCAGCGGATCGGCTCGGACAGGTTCCGCGGCGGGGTGCGGTGCTCGTAGTAGATGAGGTCGTGGAGCGTGAGGATCAGGGCGTAGTCCCGCCCCCACGACCCCATGGTCTGCATGGGCGAGAAGACGACGTCCGGTCGCAGACGCGCGACCTGACGGGCCACGAACGGCTCGCGTGGGGAGGTGGGGCCGGAGACGAGGTGCCACGGCACGCCGTCCGGGAGCAGGGCCAGCTGTCGTTCGTCCGAGATCAGCATCGCGACCTCGACGTCAGCCCCCGCCGGGCCCGGTGCGGCGGCCCGGCGGGCGACCGCCTCGAGGAGGCTCGCGCCGTAGCGGGAGATGCCGTCGTGGAAGTCGGTGCGGGTGTAGCGGGCGTCCATCAGCAGGCGCAGGGGGCGGGAGGGGCTCACCCGGACCACGCTAGCGCCGCGCCGGAGCGGGGCGGGGACAGCCGCGCGCGGAGGGTGTCGAGCGGGGGGTGTCGAGCACCGAGCGGCCACCTGGACGACATCCGAATTTCTGATTGCGTTTCGATAACGATCGTGTATCTTGATCACGGATCGGTTACGACCGGTCCGCCACACCGGGGCTTCCTCCGCATCCGCGCGTACCCGGTCATCCGCACTGCTCGTCAACTCGCACCCGCGGTCCGGCCTCGTTCCGGGCACCGCCCCGAGGCACCACCCTCACGGGCCGCAGGTCCTGTCCGGGAAGAAGATCTGATGTCTGTGACCTCCCCGCACGCCGCCGCGCGTCGCGCCCCCCGCACCGCCGCCGCCTCCGTGGCGCTCGCCCTGGGCGCCGCCGCCCTGACCGGCGTCGGCACCGTGTCCGTCGCCGAGACCGCCCAGGCCGCCGAGACCACCTACACCGTCCGCTCCGGCGACGGCTGGTGGATCATCGCCCAGCGCACCGGCGTCTCCATGTCCACGCTGCAGTCGCTCAACGGCATGACCGCCGCGACCGTGCTGCACCCCGGCATGGTCCTCAAGACCTCCGGCACCGCCACCCCGGCCCCGGCCCCGGCGCCGTCCACCTCGGGCTCGACCTACACCGTGCTGGCCGGCGACGGCTGGTGGATCATCTCCTACCGCACGGGCGTGTCCGCCTCGGTCCTACAGTCCATCAACGGCATGACCTCCTCGACCATGCTCCACCCGGGAATGGTCCTGAAGACCACCTCGGTCTCCACCTCCAGCGCCCCTGCCCCTGCGCCGGCGCCCGCGTCCAAGCAGGCTGCCGTCGACTACGTGCGCTCCGCCGTCCGGAACCCGTCCTCCTATTACGTGTGGGGCGGCAACGGCCCCTCCGGCTTCGACTGCTCCGGCCTCACCCAGCAGGCCATGGCCCGGGCCGGCATCTCCATCCCGCGCCGCGCCGGCGACCAGTACCTCGCCGCGAAGTCCTACGTGCCGATCTCCCAGGCCCAGCCCGGCGACCTCGTGTTCTATGCGAACCAGTCCACCGGCCGCATCTACCACACGGCCATGTACATGGGCGGCGGCCAGCTCGCCCACGCCCTCAACGAGGACGCGGGCCTAGTGTTCACCTCCACGACGATCATGAAGTCCGACATGCTCGCGGTGGCCGCCCGCTACTGAGCACCGGCACGACGACGGCCCCCGGCCCGCGCCATACCGCGCGGCCGGGGGCCGTTTTCTGTAGGGCGTGCGGGACTTGAACCCGCGACCCAGGGATTATGAGTCCCCTGCTCTGACCGACTGAGCTAACGCCCCTCCCCCGCGGCATCGCGCGGGACCCGCCCATCCTACCGACGGGTCTCAGAGCATCGCGCGGACCTCGGCGGCCGTCGCGCCGCGGTAGAGGCGCTCGAAGATGTCCACCGTCTTCTGGGCGGAATGATGCAGGGCCTTCGCGTGGGACGCCTCGCCCATGGCGGCGCGGTCCGCGTCCGAGAGGTCGAGGATCCGGGCGATCCGATCGGCCAGGGCCACGTGGTCCCCGGGCGGGAAGAGGTGGCCGTTGACGCCCTCGTCCACGAGGTGGGGCAACGCGAGGGCGTCCGCGAGGACCACCGGGGTGGACGCGCTGAGCGCCTCGAGGGTCACGAGGGACTGCAGCTCCGCCGTGCCCGGCTGGCAGAACACGTCGGCGCGCAGGTAGGCCGCCCGCAGCTCCTCCTCGGAGACGTGGCCGCGCAGCAGGACGCGGTCGGCCACCCCCTCCTCGTCCACCGTGGCACGGATGCGGTCGCGCTGCTCGCCGTCGCCGACGATCTCGGCGTGCACGTCCAGGTCGGGGCGGGTGCGGGCCAGGTGCGCGATCGCACGGATCAGCACCTCCACGTTCTTCTCCACGGCCAGCCGCCCCACGAAGAGCACGACCGGATGGCCGGGATGGTCCACCCTCTCCCCCGGCTGCAGCTCGTAGGCGCTCGCGTCGATGCCGTTGGAGACCGGGAGAACGTTGTCCAGGCCAGCGTGCTCGGCCATGGCCTGCGCGGCGAGGGCCGTGGGGGTGGTGACCACCGCGCCCTTGCCCATGAGTCGACCCATGTCCTTCCACGACACCCGGGAGACGATGTCCAGGAACCACTGCGGGAACGGCAGGAACGGCTCGAGGTTCTCCGGCATGAAGTGGTTCGTGGAGACGATCCGGATGCGGCGCCGCTCGGCCTCGTTGATGGCGGCCTCGCCGATCATGTAGTGGCACTGGGCGTGCACGACGTCCGGCTGGACCTCGCGGTAGATGCGGCGGAAGGAGATCTTGGCATGCCGCGGGAGCACCACACGGTAGTACTCGTGCGTCGGCGCCGGCAGGGAGCGCAGCAGGTGCACGGTGGCCTCCGGCCGGTGCTCCACGGTGTCCGGGCCGGCGTCACTGCGCGGCATCACGACGTGGACCTCGTGGCCGCGCGCGTGCAGCGCCGTGGCGAGGCGGTGGCCGAAGGTGGCGGCCCCGTTGACGTGCGGCGGATAGGTGTCTGCGGCGATCAGCACCTTCAGGGGGCGGTCGGCGGCGATCCCGGGACGGTCGGACACGGCGGTCCCTCTCTGTGGTGGCGATGGCACGACGGCGCCCGGCCCGTGCCGTGAGGATCGGCCGCGGGCACGGCGCGCGTCCCACGGTAGCAACCGTCGGCGCCGGCACGAGGATGCGCGAGGGGGTCAGCCCCGGCGGGACGGGTGCTCGCGCGGGTCCTGACCGTCCGCCCGCAGGCCGCGGGCCTTGCCCACCGCGCGCACGAGGTAGTCCCCCGCGGCGAGGATGTGCAGCAGGCAACCGGCGCCGACCAGAGCCAGGGCCACGCCGCTCCACGGGCCGCCGTCGACCCCCGGCACACGGGCGAGCAGCAGCAGGGGCGTGCCCACCAGCAGCAGCGCGGTGCGCACCTTGCCCAGGACCGTGACCGGCAGGTCCGGGCTGCCCCCGAACAGCCACAGGCACACGGCGGCGAGCACGACGTCCGGGATCGCGATGGCCAGGGCGAGCCAGAGCGGGGCGATGCCCGTGGCCACGAACGTCACGGCCACCACCAGCAGGGAGAGGCGGTCCGCCACCGGGTCGAGCCACCGCCCGACCGTGGAGATCATGTCGAACCGGCGCGCCACGTAGCCGTCCACCCAGTCCGTGCCGGAGAGCACCGCCAGGATCACGAACGCGTCCAGGTGCCGGCCGTCGACGGTGAGCCACACGAACACCGGCACCAGGGCGAAGCGGGCCAGGGTGATGAGGTTGGGCACGGTCAGCCAGGTGTCGCGGACGCGGTACTCGTGGCCCTCGCGCAGGCCGACGTCGATCACACGCATGGGTCGCTCCTCCAGGGTCCGCGGGCGGACGCCCCCGCCGGGCGCCCGACACGCCCAGCCTACCGACGCCGTCGCCCCTCCCCGCAGACGACGAGACCCCGATCCGTGGGGATCGGGGCCTCGGGGGCTGGGGAGCGCGGGCGCCCCCGGATCAGCGGCGGCGCAGACGGCTGGCGAGCGCCACGAACGCGGCGGAGGAGGCGCCGAGCAGCGCGAGCGGCTGCCAGTTGTCCTTCACGTAGTCCTCGGCCTCGGCGGTCCGCTCCCCCGCGCGGGCGGCACTGGTGAACGGCGCGGTCTGCTCGGTGGCGTGCGCGGTCTCGGGGGTGACCCCGCGACCCTTGCGCTGGGCGGCGAAGGCCGCGAGCTGGCCCTTCACGCTGGTCTTCTCGTCCAGGCCGGAGCGGATGTCGCCCAGGTGGCGGCGGCGCAGGTCGGCACGACGGCGGATCTCCGCCTCGGTGGCGTCGTCACGGCCCGGGTGGGGAGCGGCCTCGCCGTTCTTGCGGGCCTTCTTGTTCTCCTTCTTCTCCACCTTCTTCCGCTCGGCCTCGCGGGCGGCCTCGACACGCTTGGCCTCAGCGCGCTCCGCCTTGAGCCGGTCGTACTCGGCCGGATCGAAGGCGTTGCCCTCCCTGAGGTAGCCGAGGTCGTACTCGAGGTTGCGCACGATCTCCTGCGGCACGAGCGGCATGGCACCCTTGACCATCACGAGGCCGACGCCGGCGAAGATCAGGCCGAGCACGAGGAAGGCCAGCGCCACCATGAGCGCCGGGAACCAGAAGGTCGGGTCGGCGAAGGCGCCGATCAGGGTCACCACGAGGGCGACCACCATGAGCGCGAGGAAGAACAGGCCCACCACCGCGATGCCGGCGCCGATGCCGGCCTTCTTGCCCTTCGCGGCCACGTGCCTCTTGGCGAGCTCGAGCTCGTCCTTCATCTGCAGGGGCAACAGGCGCACGACGGCGCCGAGCAGGTCGGTCAGCGAGCTCGCGCGGGTCTGCGGGGTCACCGGGACGGCGGTCCGCGGCGCGCGGACCTTCGACGCATCGGCGGGGGGAGCCTGGTGGGACATGGTGCATGCCTTCCGTGGAGTGCCTGGACAGATGCGCCCGGGCGGCGCGGCGGTCGCCGGGCATTCTCGAGCAAAGCTATCACCGGCCCGCCCCCAGGGGGACGGGCCGGGTGCGCGCGATGGCGGCTGGATCAGAAGTCGATGACCGCCGGGTCGGGGCCGAGACGGCCGTCCTCGCGGTCCAGCGCGTCGATCCGGGCGACGTCGTCGTCGGTGAGCTCCACCCCCGCGGCCTCGAGGTTCGAGACGATGCGCTCGGGCGTCACGGACTTGGGAATGACCACGAAGCCGTGGGCGAGGTGCCACGCGATGACCACCTGGGCCGGCGTCGCGCCGCGGGCCTCGGCGATCTCCGTGACCACGGGGTCGGCGAGGAGGTCGCCGCCCTGACCGAGCGGGGACCAGGACTCGTGGACGATGCCGTGGCGGCCCTCGACCTCGCGCAGCTCACGCTGCTGCCAGTACGGGTGGGTCTCGACCTGGTGGATCACGGGCACCACACCGGTGGCCTCGATGATCTCCTCGAGCTGGGCGGCCGGGAAGTTGGAGACGCCGATCGAGCGCACCTTGCCCTGCTTCTGCGCCTCGATCAGGGCCTTCCACGTCTCCAGGTACTTCCCCTGCGCAGGCTTGGCCCAGTGGATGAGGTAGAGGTCGACGTAGTCGGTGCCGAGCTTGTCCAGCGAGACGTCGAGGGCGGCGAGCGCCTCCTCGTAGCCCTGGTCCGAGTTCCACACCTTGGTGGTGAGGAACAGCTCCTCGCGGGCGACGCCGGACGCGGCGATGCCGCGGCCCACGCCCTCCTCGTTCCCGTAGATCGCGGCGGTGTCGATGTGGCGGTAGCCGGCGCGGATCGCCTGCTCGACGACGTCGGCCGCGACGTCGTCCTCGACCTGCCACACGCCGAGTCCGAGCTGCGGGATCTGCTGGCCGTCGTGGAACGGGACGGTGGGCACGCTGGTCATGGGGGCACTCCTGGGAGGTCGGGGTCGGGCGGATGCGTCGGATGCAACCGCACGCGGACGGGGGGCATTACCGACGGCGGTCACCGGGCCGGGGAACCGCCGTCGAGCGTGCGCTCCCCCGCGACGACGGCGCCCACCGCGCGGGCGAAGGCCGCGAACACCTCCGCGGGGTCGTTGGCCGTGACGAGCCGGGCGTTGGGGCGCCTGCCCCAGATGTCCCGCGTGTCGTGGACGGTGGTGCCGCGCAACAGCTCCGAGTCCGCCTCGACGTCGACGACGGTGGCCCGCGTGGCGATGCGGGCCTGGCCCGCGGCCACCTGGGCGGCGAAGAGGTCGTGCAGGTGGGCGATGTAGCCCTGGTCGTAGTCGTGGTGGAACTCGAAGTAGAAGCGCAGCGCGTCGGCGAGCACGTCCAGGACGGGGCGGCCGGTCGCGGCGGCCGGCCCGGCGACCCGCGGTCGGTCCGCGGACCAGCCGACGGGGCTGGCCCCGGCGTCGGCCAGGAGGCCGTCCAGCAGGGCCGGCGTGTACTCGATCCGCTCCGTGGTCTCGAGCGCGCACACCACCGGCAGGCGATCCTCGGGCAGGCCCTCGAAGGCCGCGAACACCTCCTTCGCGGCGTCCGGGTCCACCCAGGTGTTCCACTCGGCGGTGGGCGTGGTGTTGCCCGGATGATAGAAGGAGCCGCCCATGATCACGATGCCGCGGGCGAGGAACGGCAGGCGCGGCTCGACGCGCAGCGCGAGGGCCAGGTTCGTCAGCGGCGCGGTGCAGAGGATCGTCGTCTCCCCGGGGTGGGCCCGCAGCTCGTCCAGCCACACCTCCACGGCGGGCCGGGGCGAGAGCCACTCAGGGCGCCGATCGATCCGGGCATGGCCGAGACCGCCGTCGCCGTGGGTCTCCGGGGTGGTGACCGCGGGCCGGCGCAACGGGGTCTCGGCACCGACGGCCACCTCGACGTCGGCCCGACCGGCCAGGTCCAGCACCGCAGCCGTGTTCAGGGCGCAGTCCCGGGCGGTCGCGTTGCCTCCCGTGGTCGTGACGGCTGCGAGCTCGGGGCCGACACCCAGGCGGTGGGCGCCGACGAGGTGGAGCAGGGCGCAGGCATCGTCGATGCCGGTGTCGACGTCGGCGAGGAGGCGGGCGGTCACGGGGTGGGCGTGCCGCCGTTGGCGTTGAGGGTCTCGCCGTTGACGTAGCTGGACTCGCCCGAGGCAAGGAACACGTAGGCGGGCGCCATCTCCACGGGCTGGCCGGCGCGGCCGATGGGGGTGCTGTGGCCGAACTCGGGCAGCTTCTCCTCGGGCTCACCGTAGGACACGTGCTGCACCGTCCAGATGGGCCCGGGCGCCACCGCGTTGACACGGATGCCCTTCGGGCCGAGCTGCTCGGCCAGGCCCTTGGTGAAGTTGTTGATGGCGCCCTTGGTGGCCGCGTAGTCGAGGAGCCTCGGGTTGGGGTTGTAGGCCTGCACCGAGGTGGTGTTCACGATCGTGCTGCCCGGGCCCATGTGCTTCAGCGCGGCGCGGCTGAGCGTGAACATGGACATGATGTTGATCTGGAATGTCTCGTGGACCTGCTCGTCGGTGAGATCGGTCAGGTCATCGGAGATGAACTGCTTGCCCGCGTTGTTCACGAGGATGTCCAGGCCGCCGAGGCGCTTCGCCGCCTCGTCCACGAGGGCGGCACGGTAGTCCGCGTCCATCAGGTCCCCCGGCAGCGCGACGGCGGTGCGCCCGGCCGCCTCGATCGCCGCTAGGACGCGGTCGGCGTCGGGCTGCTCCTGAGGCAGGTAGGCGATGGCGACGTCCGCGCCCTCACGGGCGTAGGCGATGGCGACCGCGGCACCGATGCCGGAGTCACCGCCGGTGATCAGGGCCTTGCGGCCGGTCAGCCGGCCCGTCCCCCGGTACGAGTCCAGACCGATGTCCGGGACGGGATCCGTCTTCACGTCCAGGCCCGGCTCGGGCTGGCGCTGCTTGGCGACGTGGAGCTTCGGGTGGCGGGTGCGCGGGTCGTCGTGGGCCAGCTGGGAGTCCTGCACGGGGATCGCGGGGGCGTCGTCCTTCTTCTCTGGAGTGGTCATGGGCCCGATGCTACGAGGCGAGCGCCAGAGGGTGACAAGGGACGGGGCGCGGCGTCGTCGGCGGCGTGGCCCACGCGACGACGGCGCCGCGGCGGCTAGGCGTCAACGCGGGGTCAGCGGGGCCCGCTGAGGCCGCGCAGGGCGCCACGGTGCTGGAGCACGTGCAGGTCCCAGCGTGCGCTGAGCCCCTCGAACAACCCGATGCCACGCCGGGAGTTACCTTGCTCGTCCAGGCGCGGCGACCACGTGGCGATGCCCAGGGCCCCGGGCACGGCGCCGAGCAGCGCGCCCGAGACGCCGGACTTCGCGGGCACGCCGACCTCGGCCACCCACTGGCCGCTGGCGTCGTACATGCCGCAGGTGAGCATCACGGACATCGCCTGCTGCGCTACCCACTCGTCCAGCACCCGCTCCCCCGTCACGGGGTTCGTGCCGCCAGCGGCGAGGGTGGCGCCCATGACGGCCAGCTGGGGTGCGGTGACCAGGACCGAGCACTGCGCGAGGTACCCGGCCACGGCCTCGCGGGCCGAGATGGGCAGCCGGCCGGCGTCGGCGAGCAGGTGGGCCAGGCCCAGGTTGCGGTCGGCGCGGGTGCGCTCGGCGTCGAGGACGTCCTCGCAGACCTCCAGCTCGACGCCGGCCATCGCGCTGTAGCGGCGCAGCAGCAGGGCCGTCCGCTCATCCTCGTCCCCGGCGGGCAGGAGGGCGTGGACCAGGATGGCGCCGGCGTTGATCAGCGGGTTGTACGGCCGGCCGTCGTCGTGCAGGGACAGGTGGTTGAACGACTCACCGGAGGGCTCGACGCCCACGTCCTCCAGCACGTGGTCCAGGCCGATCTCCTGCAGCACCACCGCGTAGGTGAGGGCCTTGGAGACCGACTGCAGCGCGAAGGCGTGCTCGGTCTCCCCGGCGGCGGCCTGGTGACCGTCCACCGTGCACACCGCCACGGCGAGGCCGTCCACATGCTGGCCGGCGACGTCCTCGAGGTAGTCGGAGGGCTCACCGCGACGGTCGGACTCCACCTCGTCGAGCATCGCGCGCAGGTCGTCGTCGAATCGCGTCATGTCCATTCCTGGCACAGTAGTGGGCGGGCGCCCGGGTCGCGGGCGGGCGCCGGGCCGGTCACGGCGTTCACTGGACCGGGGCAATCGGGCCCAGCGGCAGGCCCAGCCACCTCCAGCCGATGACCATGCCGGTGCACGCGGGCAGGAAGGCGATCGAGGACGGGAGCATCGTGGCGATCAGGGAGCCGATGCCCATCTTCCGGTCGTACCTCTGAGCCACCGCGATGATCAGCGGGACGCTACGCGGGCGACGGAGGGTGAAGGCAAGACCCGGGAACCCGGGCCGGGGCTATCGTCGGGGGATGGACGTGCGGATCGGGACCTCCGGCTGGACCTACAGGCACTGGCGCGGGACCTTCTACCCGCAGGGGCTGCGGATCGCCGACCAGCTCGACCACTACACGGAGCGCTTCCGGACGGTCGAGCTCAACGGCTCCCACTACCGCTGGCCGGCGGACAGCACCGTCGAGGCATGGCGCGAGCGCCTGCCCGCCGGCTTCGAGATGGCCGTCAAGGCCTCCCGCTACCTCACCCACTACCGCAAGCTCAACGAGCCGCAGGACTGGGTGGAGCGCATCGTGCACACCCTGGACCTGCTCGGTGACCACGCCGGGCCGCTGCTGCTGCAGCTGCCGGTCAACCTGCACCGCGACGACGACCGACTCGCCGGGTTCCTCGGCCTGCTGCCCGAGCGGGTGCGCGTGGCGGTGGAGGTCCAGCACGAGTCCTGGCTGGACGAGGACGTGTTCGACCTCCTCGACCGGCACGGGGCGGGGTTCGTGGTCTCGGTGATCGCCGGGCGGGAGCCGGTGCTGCGCGCGACCGGCCGCCTCGCCTACGTGCGCTTCCACAACGCGGACCCGGACTGGCGCTACGGCGGATCGTTCTCCGACGCCGAGCTCTCCCCCTGGGTGAAGCGGCTGCGGGAGCTGACCGGCGCGGACGCGGCGGGCGCGCGCCCCGCCTACGTCTACTTCAACAACGACAACCACGGCCACGCCGCGTTCAACGCGCTGACGCTGCGCAGGATGGCGGAGACCGAAGCCTGACACGTGCCGAGCGCGTGCCTAGCGTGAGGAGGAAGCGGCGGCCGAGCGCCGCCGTCGTCCCCCGAGAGCACAGGAAGGCAGACGCACATGACCCTCATGCAGATCCCCACGGACCACGGCACGATCGGACTGAACGTGGAGGAGGCCGGCCACGGGCGTCCCGTGGTCCTCATCCACGGCTGGCCGCTGACCCTCGACTCGTGGAAGGACCAGGTCGCAGCCCTGTCCCCGCACTACCGCGTGATCACCTATGACCGGCGGGGCTTCGGTGCCTCGGAGAAGCCCGCCGGCGGGTACGACTACGACACGATGACCGCCGACCTGCACGGTCTGCTCACCGAGCTCGACCTGCGTGACGTGACGCTCGTGGGCTTCTCGATGGGCGGTGGCGAGGTGGCGCGCTACATGTCCCGGTTCGGCGCGGACCGGATCCACTCGGTGGTGTTCGCCGGCGCGGTGCCCCCGTACCTGCTGAAGACCGACGACAACCCCGACGGCCCGCTGACCGAGAAGCAGGCCGCCGAGATGCGCGCGGGTCTCGAGAAGGACCGCGAGTCGTTCTTCGACGACTTCACGACGACGTTCTTCTCCACCCCCAAGCTGGCCGGCCTGACCAGCAGCCTCAAGGTCACCGAGGAGCAGCGCCAGGAGGCCATCCGGATGGCGCTGCAGTCCGACCAGACGGCGGCGCTGGCCTGCATGGACGCGTTCGGGGCCACCGACTTCCGCCGCGACCTGCCGGCAGTGACCGTGCCGGCCCTGGTCCTGCACGGCGACGCCGACCAGATCGTGCCGTTCAAGGGCTCCGGCAAGCGGACGCACAAGGCGATCGACGGCAGCCGCGTCGAACTCGTCAAGGATGCCCCGCACGGCTTCAGCATCAGCCACTCCGAGGAGTTCAACCGGATCCTGCTGGAATTCCTGGCGGAGTGAGGGGGCAGGTAGGCCCACCAGAGTGCTGAACGCGACACGGCGCTCGTGGGGGTGGTGCATGCCATCCACCACGGCGCCGACGCTGACCTGTCAGGCTCGATCCGACGCCGTGATCACCCGGAGCGCGGGATCAGGCCGACCGGCCGGCAGAACCGCGCGTCAGGACGTCGAGTACGAAGCCGATCGGCCCATGACGGGTGCGCGCGTCCTGAAATAGGCCAGATCGGAACTGCGAGCCCCGGTCCTCGTGCACCAGGCACCCAGCCACCACGGCTGCACCGCCGCGGCCTGCGACG
>NZ_JBVFVY010000025.1:0-21172 GCF_055522295.1 Micrococcus sp. CS26 | reverse complement strand
CGTGGGGGCCGCGGCGCGCGGCGACGGGGCGGCCGCCGGCTTCGGCGCGGCGGAACGGCCCGGGGCGGCGGGCGTGGAACCGGGCTTGGCGGCGGACTTGCCGGCACCCGGGTAGGCGTTGCGCAGCTTCTTGACCACCGGGGGCTCGATGGTGGACGAAGCCGAGCTGACGAACTCGCCGAGGTCCTTGAGCGTGCTCAAGGCCTCCTTCGAGGTGATGCCGAGCTCCTTGGCGAGCTCATGGACGCGGACCTTGGCCACGGTTCTCCTGTTCTGGCCCCACGGGCCGGAACGGAGCCGCTCGGGCTGTCCGTCTCAGCGCGTCCTGGGACCGTTGACGTTGCTCCAGGCCGTCGCGCGCGCCACCAGGGCACGCGCACCACGGCCTGCCTGATAGCAGGGGGTGAAGTTCATCGCTGGGCACTCATGCTTCAGTGCTCATCGGGTACGCATCAGATCTCTGACCCGCCTTCATCTGTCGGTCTGTCAGCCGGTGCCTCCGCGGTGCGGCCCAGCGCGTCGGCGTCGACGGCGGACCGGAAGGCCCGCCCGAACGCGCGGCGGCGCAGGGCGAGGTGGAGGCAGTCCTCGCCGGGATGCAGCCACGCACCCCGGCCGGGACGGCGTCGTTCCGGGTCCCAGACGACGGATGGGGGTTCCGTCGAGGAGTCCAGGGCGACGCGCACCAGCTCTTGCCGGTCCGCCCTCGATCGGCATCCGATGCAGGTGCGCACGACCGTCCGAGACGTCATGCGTTCACCCCTCACGGGCGTCGGATCGAGAAAGGACCTCATCCATCCTAGCGCGTCCGGGCCCGGATCTGTTCCCGGGGACGGTCAGCGTCCCGGGGCGGAGGTGGTGACCCCGTCGCCGACGATGTCGATCCGCCAGCCCGTGAGCTTGGCCGCGAGGCGGGCGTTCTGGCCCTCCTTGCCGATGGCCAGGGACAGCTGGTACTCCGGCACCACGGCGCGGGCCGAGTGCTGGTCCGCGTCGAGGATCTCCACCGAGACGGTCGTGGCGGGCGAGAGGGCGTTGGCGATCATCGCGGCGGGGTCGTCCACGTGGTCGACGATGTCGATCTTCTCGTCGTTGAGCTCCGTCATGACGGCGCGCACGCGGCTGCCCATCTCCCCGATGGAGGCGCCCTTGGCGTTCACCCCGGGGCGGGTGGCGCGCACGGCCATCTTGGTGCGGTGGCCGGCCTCGCGGGCCAGCGCCGTGATCTCGACCGAGCCGTCCGCGATCTCCGGGACCTCGAGCTCGAAGAGCTTGCGCACGAGGCCGGGGTGCGAGCGGGACACCGTGACGGACGGGCCCTTGGCGCCGCGCGTCGCGGAGACCACGTAGGCGCGGATCCGGCGGCCGTGGGCGTAGTCCTCGCCGGGCACCTGCTCGGGCGGCGGGAGGACGGCCTCGAGGGTGCCGAGGTTCACCTGGACCATGTGGCGGTTCAGGCCCTGCTGGATGACGCCGGAGACGAGCTCGCCCTCCTTGTCCTTGAACTCGCCGAGGACCTTGTCGTCGTCCTCCTCGCGCATGCGCTGGATCATCACCTGGCGCGCCGTGGAGGCGGCCACCCGGCCGAAGCCGTTCGGGGTGTCGTCGAACTCGCCGATGGGCGTGTCGTCCTCGTCCAGCTCCGTGGCCCACACGGTGACGTGGCCGGTCGCGCGGTCGATCTCCACGCGGGCGCGCTTCAGGGCCCCCGGGGTGCGGTGGTACGCCATGAGCAGGGCCTGCTCGATGGTGGGGATGAGGCGGTCCATCGGGATCTCCCGCTCCGCCTCCAGCATGCGCAGCGCGCTCATGTCGATGTCCAACTCATGCCTCCGTGTGCTCGGCCGTGTCCTCGCCCGCGGCGGCGTCGGCGTCGCCGGCCTGCTGAGCGGGGCTCCACTCTACCTGCACGATCGCCGGACCGAGGCGGTCGAGGGCGACCCGCTCGGCGGGCAGCTCCTTGGCCTTCATGCCCTTCTTCGCGGGCGGGCGCACCACGGCCAGCTCGACGTCGTCGTCCGTCACGTCCTTCAGGCGGGCGGTCACGGGCGCGGCGCCGTCGATCGAGACCTCGACGAGACGGCCGACGTTGCGGGCGAAGTGGCGGGGCTCGGTGAGCGGGCGGTCCACGCCCGCGGTGGTGACCTCCAGCAGGTACTCCCCCGCGCCGACGCCGGGCACGTGGTCGCCCAGGGCGTCGAGGGCGGCGGAGACCCGGCCGGAGAGGCGGGCGACGTCGTCCAGGCTCAGGCCCTGGGTGCCCGAGGCGCGGTCGAGGACCACCTCGACGGTGCGGTGCTCGGCGGCGCCCGTGGCGCGCACCTGCTCCACCACCACGTCGTCGGCCGCCAGGGCCTCCTCGACGCGGGTGCGCAGCTCGGCGAGGTCGTCGCGGCGGTCGGTGCTGTCCATGGGGTGCCTCACTCGTCGGGTCGGGGCCGCCGCGCCACGCGGGCGGAGGCCGGGGTCGGGATCCGGGGCCGAGCCTACCGGCGGCCCACGGCGGGGCCGAGTGCTCCCGACCGGGTCGGACGGGGCGGGCTCAGCGCAGCAGCGGGGCGAGGGTGTCCGCGCCGACCTTGACGATGAGCGCGGCCACCACCATGAGGTAGACCACGCGGATGAAGCCGGTGCCGCGGGCGATCGCCATGCGGGCCCCCACGTAGCCGCCCACGAGGTTGGCCGCGCCGAGCAGCAGCCCCAGGCCCAGCACCGCGTGCCCCGAGGGCACGAAGTACGCGAGCGCGCCGAGGTTGGTCGCGAGGTTGACCACCTTCGCCTGTGCCGAGGCGTGCAGGAAGTCGAACTTGAGCAGCAGCACCAGCCCCAGGATGAGGAACGTGCCCGTGCCGGGGCCGAGGACGCCGTCGTAGAAGCCCACCGCCGCGCCGAGCGCCACGGCCCGGGCCAGCGCGGTGCTCCGCCGCGGTCCCACGCCGGCGACCTGTCCGAGGCCCGGGCGCACGGCCGTGAACACGGCGACGGCGATCAGCGCCACCAGGATCACGGGCCGGATCACGCCGGCCGGCAGATGCGCGGCGACCACGGCCCCGCCCAGGGCCGCCGCGAAGGCGACGGCGGCCATCGGCAGTGCGGTGGACAGGTCCTGCCGCAGGCGCCGCCGGTAGGTGAGCGCCGACGTCGCCGTGCCGAACACCGAGCCGAGCTTGTTGGTGGCCAACGCCTGGATCGGGCTCAGCCCGGGCACGAGCAGCAGGGCCGGCAGCTGCAGGAGCCCGCCCCCGCCCACGACGGCGTCGATCCAGCCCGCCGCGAAGCCCGCGGCGAGCACGAGGACGAGCAGTCCGGCGGTCAGCTCGACGGCGCCGAACCACTCAGCGCCCGTGGCGCACCTCCGCGAGCACCGCCGCGACGGCCCCGTCCACGGGCACGGGGCGCGCCTCACCGGTGGCCCGGTCCTTGAGCTCGAGCTCACCGTCGGCCAGGCCGCGGCCGATCACCACGGTGGTGGGCACGCCGATGAGCTCGGCGTCCTTGAACTTCACGCCGGGGCTGACCTTCGGACGGTCGTCCACGAGCACGGTCAGGCCCTCGGCCTCGAGGCCCGCGGCGAGGGTCTCGGCGGCGGCGAGGCCGTCCTCGCCCTTCGTGGCGACGACGACGTGCACGTCCGCCGGGGCCACCGCGCGCGGCCACGCCAGGCCCTTGTCGTCGTGGTAGCGCTCGGCGATCGCGGCGACGGCGCGCGTGATGCCGATGCCGTAGGAGCCCATGGTCACCACGACCTGCTTGCCGTGGACGTCGAGGACCTTCAGGTCGAGGGCCTCGGCGTACTTGCGGCCGAGCTGGAAGATGTGGCCCATCTCCATGCCGCGGCGGGTGTGCAGCGGGCCGGAGCCGTCGGGGGCCTGGTCGCCCTCGCGCACCGCGGTGGCCTCGAGCACGCCGTCCCACATGAAGTCGCGGCCGGCCACGAGGCCGAACACGTGGCGCTGGTCCGCGTTCGCGCCGGTGATCCACGCGGTGCCGGGGGCGATGCGCGGGTCCACGAAGAAGGGCAGGCCCGAGACGGAGCCCTCCGCGCCGAGCACCGGGGTGCCCTCGACCGCATCGGCCGCCGCGGGGCCGATGTAGCCCTTGACCAGGGCGGGGTGCGCGGCCAGGTCCGCGGCGGTCGCGGCCTCGAGCGTGGGCTCGCCGACCACGCCGAGCGCCGGGCCCACGGAGGCCTCGAGACGCTTGAGGTCCACCTCACGGTCGCCGGGCACGCCCACGACGAACGGGCGACGCTCACCGCCGTCCACCACCGCGGTGACCACGACGCACTTGAGCGTGTCCGCGGCGGTCCACGGCTCGCCGTCGCGCGGGGCCAGCCGGTTGGCGACGTCCACGAGCGCGGCGATGGTGGTGGAGACCGGGGTGTCCTTGACCTCGGCGGCGGGCAGGGCCGCCATGGCCGCCTCGTCCAGCGGGGCGGGGGCCACTGTGGTGACGGCCTCGACGTTGGCGCGGTAGCCGCCGTCTGACTCGACGAAGGTGTCCTCGCCCACCTCGGTGGGGTGCAGGAACTCCTCGGAGCGGGAGCCG
Organism: Micrococcus sp. CS26; assembly: GCF_055522295.1. NCBI lineage: Bacteria > Bacillati > Actinomycetota > Actinomycetes > Micrococcales > Micrococcaceae > Micrococcus > Micrococcus sp. CS26. The sequence goes on along the minus strand of NZ_JBVFVY010000025.1, from coordinate 16,624 downwards.
CCCATCGCACCGGAGGTGGCCCGCACCGGCACGACCTCGAGGCCGAGACGGTCGAAGATCCGCAGGTAGGCGGCCCGATGGGCCTCGTACGCGGCGTCCAGGCCGGCGTCGTCCACCGTGAAGGAGTAGGAGTCCTTCATGATGAACTCGCGCCCGCGCAGCAGGCCGGCGCGCGGGCGGGCCTCGTCCCGGTACTTGGTCTGGATCTGGTACAGGTACGCGGGCAGGTCCTTGTACGAGGAGTACAGGTCCTTCACCAGGAGCGTGAACATCTCCTCGTGCGTGGGGGCCAGGAGGTAGTCGTTGCCCCGGCGGTCCTGCAGGCGGAACAGCCCGTCGCCGTACTCCTCCCAGCGGCCCGTGGCCTCGTAGGGCTCCCGCGGCAGCAGCGCCGGGAAGTGCACCTCCTGGGCGCCGATCGCGTCCATCTCCTCGCGCACGATCCGCTCCACCTTGGCCAGCACCTTCAGGCCCAGCGGCAGCCACGAGTAGATGCCCGGGGCCGCGCGACGGATGTAGCCGGCACGGACGAGGAGCCTGTGGCTCGCCACCTCGGCCTCCGCCGGGTCGTCGCGCAGGGTGCGCAGGAACAGGGTGGACATGCGCAGGGGCATGACGGGGCCTCCTCGGACGGGCTCGCGCGGTCGGGGGCGGCGCGCGGGACGGGACGACGCCGGCACGGGGGTGCCCGGCGTCCTGACCGCCGATCCTATCGCCCGGGCAGGGTCCGCCGGGTCAGTACAGGACGGTCGCGAACGTGCCGCGCCGCTCGAACCCCACGCGCTCGTACGTGCGCAGCGCGGGGGTGTTGTACGCATTGACGTAGAGGCTCACCACGGGCGCCTGGAGGCGCACGTAGTCCACGACGGCGGCCATCGCCGACGCCGCCAGCCCTCGGCCCCGCGCGGCGGGGGCCATCCACACGCCCTGGATCTGGGCGCACCGGGAGGAGAGCAGCCCGATGTCCGCCTTGAAGCGCAGCGGGCCGCCCGCGTCGCGCGGGCCCGGGTCGATGAAGACGCGCCCGGCCTGGATCAGCCGCTCGACGCGGTCCCGGTACTGGGCCGCGCCGCCGGCGAACGGGGAGAAGCCGAGCTCCTCCTCGAACATCGCCGCGCTGGCCGGCAGGACGCGCGCGAAGTCGCGTGGCTGCGCCTGCACCACGGACGGGTTCGGGTCGATCCCCCCGGCCGTGCCCAGCACGAGCAGCGGCTGGTCGGGGCGCACGGACCGGGACCGGTGGCCCGCGGCGGCGAGGGCCTGACCGGCGGCCAGCACGGGACCGGCCGGGCCGTAGATCGACCCGTACCGGCGGCGCAGCGCGGCGGCCGCCGCGCCGAGCGCCTCCGCGTCGCCCGGCGCCCATCCCGCGTCCGGGGCCTCGGACGCGGCGACCGGCACCACGTTCGAGCCGATCCAGACGGCCGCGCGCAGCCTCCCGGCGCCCGGGGCGTCGTCGTCGATCCCGAGGAACAGGGTGCCCGCCGCTCCCCCGCGCGGGCCGGCCAGGCGGCCCGCCTCGAGCAGGGAGTCCACGAACACGTTGGACACGGGGGCACGGGCGGACAGGGCCGCGAGCGCGGCGGTGTCCGCGTCGGTCAGCAGGCGGACGCGGTCAGCCGTGGCAGCCCGGACCTCCCGGTCAGTGGACGGAGACCACCGGGGCACCGGCGGCAGCCTGGTCACCGCCGTCCTCCCCCAGGTCCATCTCACCGGCGATCCGGTTGGCCTCCTCGATGAGGGTCTCCACGATCTGATCCTCGGGCACGGTGCGGATGACCTCGCCCTTGACGAAGATCTGGCCCTTGCCGTTGCCGGAGGCGACGCCGAGGTCGGCCTCGCGGGCCTCGCCCGGCCCGTTGACGACGCAGCCCATGACGGCCACCCGCAGCGGGACCTCGAGGTCCTGGAGGCCCTCGGTGACCTGCTCGGCCAGCGTGTACACGTCCACCTGGGCTCGGCCGCACGAGGGGCAGGAGACGATCTCGAGCTTGCGCTCGCGCAGGTTCAGGGACTGCAGGATCTGCAGGCCCACCTTGACCTCCTCGACCGGCGGCGCGGAGAGGGAGACGCGGATGGTGTCGCCGATGCCCTGGCCGAGCAGGTAGCCGAAGGCGGTAGCGGACTTGATGGTGCCCTGGAAGGCCGGGCCGGCCTCGGTGACCCCGAGGTGCAGCGGCCAGTCACCCTGCTCGGCGAGCAGCTCGTAGGCGCGGGCCATGATCACCGGGTCGTTGTGCTTGACGGAGATCTTGAAGTCCTTGAAGCCGTGCTCCTCGAAGAGGGAGGCCTCCCAGACGGCGGACTCGACGAGGGCCTCCGGGGTGGCCTTGCCGTACTTCTGCAGCAGGCGCGGGTCCAGGGAGCCGGCGTTGACGCCGATGCGGAGGGAGGTGCCGTGGTCCGAGGCGGCCTGCGCGATCTCCTTGACCTTGTCGTCGAACTTCTTGATGTTGCCCGGGTTCACGCGCACGGCGCCGCAGCCGGCCTCGATCGCCGCGAACACGTACTTCGGCTGGAAGTGGATGTCCGCGATCACGGGGATGGTGGACTGCTGGGCGATGACCTTGAGGGCCTCGGCGTCCTTGTCCGTGGGGCAGGCCACGCGGACGATGTCGCAGCCGGCGGCCGTGAGCTCGGCGATCTGCTGCAGGGTCGCGCCGATGTCGTGCGTCTTGGTGGTGGTCATCGACTGCACCGAGACGGGGTGCTGCGAGCCGACGCCCACCGAGCCCACCTGGATCTGCCGGGTGGTGCGGCGCGGGGCCAGCACGGGCGGCGGGGCGGACGGCATTCCAAGGCTGACGGGCACGGGGGCGCTCCTCATGGGTTCTCGGGGTCGACGGCGCGGGGCCGCCGGGTTCTCCGGTCCATCCTAGGCGCGCGGGCGCCCCGGGGCGCGGGGCGACCGCCCACGGCGAACGGGCCGGGCTCAGAACAGCCGGACCGGCTCCACGATGTCCGCCACGATCAGGATGACGCCCATGAGCAGCATCGCCGCGCCCACCGCGTAGGTCAGCGGCAGCATGCGGGCCAGGTCGAACGGCCCCGGGTCCGGGCGGCCCGTGATCCGGGCCCAGCCGCGGCGCACCGCCTCCCACAGGGCGCCGGCCACGTGGCCGCCGTCGAGCGGGAGCAGCGGGATGAGGTTGAACACCATGAGCGCCACGTTCACGCCCGCCAGCAGGGACAGCAGCAGGGCGGCCTTGTCCGTCAGCGTGGCCTCCTCGAGCGCCGCCGCCTCCCCGGCGATCCGGCCGACTCCCACCACGGACATCGGGCCGTCCGGGTCGCGCTCGGCCGGGGTCACCACGGCGACGGCGGTGTCCCACAGCCGCTGCGGCAGCACGAGGACGACGTCGACGACGCCCCGCACCTGCTGGGCCACGAGCGGGCCGGCGTCGAGCGGGGTGCCGCGGACCGTCTCGAGCTGCGCGCCCATGCCGATGAACCCGACCTCGTGGGTCGCCACGGTCCCGTCCGGGGCCCGCTCGGGCCGGCCCAGCGCGTCCGTCACGGGCCGTTCCGTCAGGCGCGGGGTCAGGGTGGCGCTCATCCGCTCGCCGTCGCGCTCCCACTCGATCCGGGTGGGCTGTCCGGCGCGGTCCCGGATCGCGGCGGAGAGGGCGTCCCAGTCGGAGACCGGCCGCCCGTCGAAGGCGAGCACGGTGTCGCCGGGGCGCAGTCCCGCCTCGTGGGCGGGCGCGGCGGGATCGCCCGGGCGGCAGTCCTCTGTCCCGCCGGAGGCGGCGCGGGCCTGCTGCTCCTGCATCGTGACCACGCACCGGTAGACCTCGGCGACGGTGGTGCTGGGCTGCGAGGTGCCCACCGTGGTGACCAGCAGGGCGGTGGCGCCCAGCGCGATGAGCAGGTTCATGAACGGCCCGCCGAGCATGATCACCACCCGCTTCCACACCGGCAGGGCGAGGAAGCGGCGGTGCTCGTCGCCGGGGCGGACCTCCTCGGCGGCCTGGGCCCGCGCGTCGTCGGCCATGCGGCCCAGCTGCTGGACGAAGCCCGTGGACGCCGCGCGGGGCGTCTGCCCGGGCCGCGGCGGGGGCAGCATCCCGATCATCGCGACGTAGCCGCCCAGCGGCACGGCCTTGAACCCGTACTCCGTCTCGCCGCGGCGCCACGAGACGAGCGTCGGGCCGAAGCCGATCATGTACTGCGTGACGCGCACGCCGAAGAGCTTGGCCGGGACGAGGTGGCCGATCTCGTGCAGGGCGATCGAGACCGCCAGGCCCAGCGCGACCGCGAGGACGCCCGCGACGTACCAGAGGATCTCCACGACGGTCACCAGCGGGCCCGCGCCGCACGGCGCGCCCAGGCCTCGGCGGCGAGCACGGCATCCACGGTGAGCCCCGTCGGCGCGGGGTCGTGGCCGGCCGCGGCGAGCACGTGCTCGGGGGCATAGTCGGCGACGACGGCGCGGACCGTGTCCACGATCCCGTCGAAGGGCAGGGCGCCGGCGTGGAAGGCGTCCACGGACTCCTCGTTGGCGGCGTTGAACACGGCCATGTGGGTGGGCGAGGCGGCCGCCGCCTCCTTCGCGGCCCGTACCGCGGGGAAGGCCTCCTCGTCGAGGGGCTCGAACGTCCAGGTGGCCGCCCGCGTCCAGTCGCAGGCCGGGGCCGCGCCCGGGAGACGGCGCGGCCAGCACAGCCCCAGGGCGATGGGCAGGCGCATGTCCGGCGGGGAGGCCTGGGCGAGCGTGGACCCGTCGACGAACTCGACCATCGAGTGGACCACGGACTGCGGGTGGACCACGACGTCGATCCGGTCCAGGGGCACGTCGAACAGCAGGTGGGCCTCGATCACCTCGAGGGCCTTGTTCACGAGGGAGGCGGAGTTGGTGGTGACGACGCGGCCCATGTCCCACGTGGGGTGGGCGAGGGCCTGGGCGGGCGTGACGGCGTGCAGGGCGGCGCGGTCCAGGCCGCGGAACGGCCCGCCCGAGGCCGTGAGCACGAGGCGGCGGACCTCGTCCGCCGTGCCCCCGCGCAGCGCCTGCGCGAGCGCGGAGTGCTCGGAGTCCACCGGCACGAGCTGGCCCGGCGCCGCGGCCGCCTTCACGAGGGCCCCGCCGACGATGAGCGACTCCTTGTTGGCCAGGGCCAGGCGGTGGCCGGCGTGCAGGGCGGCGAGGGTGGGCCGCAGGCCGATCGAGCCCGTGATCCCGTTGAGCACGGTGTCGGCGCCGGGCCACGCGGCGATCTGCTCGGCGGCGCACGGGCCGGTGAACAGCACGGGTCGGGGGGACGGGCGCCCGAGGCGGGCGGCGGCGTCGGCGAGGGCGGCGCGCAGCTCCTCCTCCCCCGCCGCGGCGGAGCCCACCGCCTCGACCTCGAAGCGCACGGCCTGCTCGGCCAGCAGGGTCGTGTTCGCCCCGCCCGCGAGCGCGACGGCCCGGAGCCGGGCGGGGTCCTGGGCGATCACGTCGAGGCCCTGGGTGCCGATCGAGCCCGTGGAGCCGATCAGGGCGACGGCGCGCGGGGCGCCGTCGTCGTCCGCCGGGGCGGGGGCGGGCAGCGTGTAGTCGGTGAGGGATCCGTGCGTCACCCCGCCATGATGCCAGTCGGGCCTGGACACGGACGGGGGGCCGGCCGGACGGACGCCGCACCCCGACGTCCCGCCCCGCCGGCCCCCGTGGGACCGGGTCAGCCGCGGATCAGTGCTGCACCGGCTTCTCGGCGCCGATGCCGGTGAGGGAGCGGACCTCCATCTCGGCCTGCTTGTCGGGGTCCTCGGCGCGCGACGAGGTCACCGAGCCGAGCCAGCCGAGGAAGAAGGCCAGCGGGATGGAGACGATGCCCGGGTTCTTCAGCGGGAACACCGCGAAGTCCGCGCCCGGGATCATCGAGGTCGGCGTCCCGGACATCACCGGGGACAGGACGATCAGGATGATCGCGGAGAGCAGTCCGCCGTACATCGACCACACCGCGCCGCGGGTGGTGAAGCGCCGCCAGAACAGGGAGTAGAGGATGGTCGGCAGGTTCGCCGAGGCCGCCACCGCGAAGGCGAGCGCCACGAGGAACGCCACGTTCTGGCCCTGGGCGGCGATGCCGCCGACGATCGCCAGGACGCCGATCACCACCACGGTGATCTTGCCGATCCGCACCTCCTCCTGCGGGGTGAGCGGGTGCTTGGCGATCACGGAGCCGTACACGTCGTGGGCGAAGGACGCCGCCGCCGTGATGGCCAGGCCCGCGACCACCGCGAGGATGGTGGCGAACGCGACCGCCGAGATCAGGCCCAGCAGGATGGAGCCGCCGAGCTCGAACGCCAGCAGCGGGGCCGCGGAGTTCTGCCCGCCGGGCGCGGCCAGGATGCGCTCGGGGCCGATCAGCGCGCCGGCGCCGTAGCCCAGCACGAGGGTGAACAGGTAGAACGCGCCGATGAGGACGATGGCCCACACCACGGACTTGCGCGCCTCCTTGGCGGTGGGCACCGTGTAGAACCGCATGAGCACGTGCGGCAGGCCGGCGGTGCCGAGCACGAGCGCGATGCCCAGGGACACGAAGTCGAGGCGGGTCAGCGCGCTGGCGCCGTACTGCAGGCCCGGCTCGAGGATCGCCTCGCCCTTCGGGTTCATCTCGACGGCGGCCCCCAGCATGGCGTTGAAGTCGAAGCCGAACAGGGCCAGTGACCACACGGTCATGATCCCCGCGCCGGCGATCAGCAGGATCGCCTTGATGATCTGCACGTAGGTGGTGCCCTTCATGCCGCCGATCAGCACGTAGACGATCATCAGCACGCCCACGATCACGATCACGAGGGCCTGGCCGGCCCGGTCGTTGATGTTCAGCAGCAGGGACACCAGGCCGCCGGCGCCGGCCATCTGGGCCAGGAGGTAGAAGAGGCAGACGGCCATGGTGCCGAAGGCGGCGGCGATGCGCACGGGACGCTGCTGCAGGCGGAAGGACAGCACGTCCGCCATGGTGAACTTGCCGGTGTTGCGCAGCAGCTCGGCCACCAGCAGCAGGGCCACGAGCCACGCCACGAGGAAGCCGATCGAGTAGAGGAAGCCGTCGTAGCCGTAGAGGGCGATCGCGCCCACGATGCCCAGGAACGAGGCCGCGGAGAGGTAGTCACCCGCGATGGCCGTGCCGTTCTGGGTGCCGGAGAAGCCGCGGCCGCCGGCGTAGTAGTCGGCCGAGGACGCGTTCGTCTTGGACGCGCGGATCACGATCACGAGGGTGACCACCACGAAGGCGACGAAGATGCCGATGTTCACGGCGGGGTTGCCGACCGTCTGCGGGGCGGCCTGGAGCAGGGGGGTGAGCGCGCTCATCGCGTGGCCTCCGGGTTCTCGTGGGCGCCGGCGGCCTCGCGCTCGAGGCGCTCACGCAGCGCGGTGGCGCGGGGGTCCAGGGTCCGGTTGGAGAAACGGACGTAGGCGAAGGTGATCAGGAACGTGGTGACGAACTGGAGCAGGCCGAGGATCAGGCCGAGGGTGATGTTGCCGCCGAGGCGGATCGCCATGAACTCGGGGAAGAACGCGCCGACGATCACGAACACCAGGTACCAGACGAAGAACGCCACGGTCATGGGGAAGGCGAAGGATCGGTGGGTGCGCCGGAGCTCGATGAACTCCTCGGACTGCTGCGCGGCGCGGAACTGCGCGGCCGTGGGGACCGGCGCCGTGGGCTCGCTGGATGACATGGGCCCTCCGGGGGTGCGTAGGACGGATCAGTGTGAGACAGATCACTGTGATGACAACCACACTCTGGCGGGCGGAGGGGTGCGCCGTCAAGCGCGCCCCGGGGCCGTGCGCCCGTGTGACAGCCCCGGGGCGCAGCCGTGCGGACGCGGACGCGCCCCGACGGCACGGGGCCGCCGGGGCGCGGAGCCGCCGAGGAGCCGGTCAGGCGCTCGCCGGCCGGGGCGCGTCCGCGCGGCGCAGGACCGCGCGGGCCTGGGCGAGGACCACCTCGTCGACCATCGCCCCGTCCAGCTCGAAGGCCCCGTGTCGGCCCTCGGCCGCGGCGAGGACGCGCCGGGCGCGCTCGACGGCCTCCGGGGCGGGCGTGTAGGCGGAGCGCACGACGGGCACCTGGCGCGGGTGCAGGCACACGGTCGCGGTGCAGCCCAGGGCGACGGCGTCCTCGGCCTCGGCGGCCAGCCCGGCCTCGTCGCCGAGGTCCAGGTGGACGGCGTCCCATGCGGCCGCGCCGTGGGCGGCCGCCGCCAGCAGCACCGTCGCGCGGGCGTGCTGGACCACGGAGCGGTAGGCGCCCTCGGGGGTGCGGGAGGAGCTGCCGCCCATCGACGCCACGAGGTCCTCGGCGCCCCACATCAGCGCACCCACGTGCGGGTGGGCGGCCAGGTCGGCGGCGGCGAGGATCCCGGCCGCGGTCTCGCACAGGGCGACGACGCGGGTCTGCGGTCCGAGGGCGGCGACGACCCCGTCCACCTGCGCGGCGGACTCGGCCTTGGCGAGCATGAGCGTGCGCCAGCCCGTCCCGGCGAGCATGGCCAGGTCGGCGTCGTGGTCCGCGGTGCCCGCGGGGTTCACGCGGACCACCACGCGGTCCTCGTCCAGCGGGCCGCCGTCGACCCCGCCCGTCGCCCGCCCCGCCCAGGCCGCCGCGACGGCGTCCCGCGCGGTGGGCCGGGCGTCCGGGGTGACGGCGTCCTCGAGGTCGAGGATCACCGCGTCCGCGCGCTCGAGCGCCGTGGCGTACCGCTCGGGGCGGTCCGCCGGGGTGAACATGACGGCCGGTCCGAGGGTCAGCGCGCTCATGCCCGCTCCCCCGTGCCTGCGGCGTCGGCGGCCTTCGCCTTGGCCTCCGCGTGCGCCTGCGCGGTCCACATCAGACAGGTGCGCTGGGCGCGGACGACGACGTCGCCGTGCTGGTTCTCCCCCGTCATCGCGAACGTGACGATCCGCTGCCCCGGCCGCGAGGAGGACTCGCGGATCGCGGTGACCTCGGAGCGCCCGTAGAGCGTGTCCCCGTGGAAGACCGGCTTCGGGAACGCGATCTCCCCCAGGCCGAGCTGGGCCACGAGCGTGCCCTGCGTGGTCTGCCCGACGGCGAGGCCCACCAGGGTGGACAGCGTCAGCATCGAGTTGACCAGTGGCCGGCCGAACGGCTGGGCCGCCGCGTACGCGTGGTCCAGGTGCAGGGCCTGCGGGTTCATGGTGAGGGTGGTGAACAGGACGTTGTCCGCCTCGGTGAGCGTGCGGCCGGGCCGGTGCAGGTAGACCTGACCGACCGCCAGCTCGTCCGCGTAGCGGCCCCGCTGCTCGATCTCGACGCGCTCCGTCACGTCAGAGGCCCAGCTCGCGGGCGATCAGCATGAGCTGCACCTCGGTGGTGCCCTCGCCGACCTCGAGGATCTTGGAGTCGCGGTAGTGACGGGCCACGAGGGTCTCGTTCATGAAGCCGTAGCCGCCGAACACCTGGGTGGCGTCCCGGGCGTTGTCCATGGCGGCCTCGCCGGCGATCAGCTTGGCCATGGCGGCCTCGGTCTTGAACGGCTTGCCGGCCAGCATCTTCTGGGCGGCCTCGTAGTAGGCCAGGCGGGCGGCGTGCGCGCGGGCCTGCATGCGGGCGATCTTGAAGGACACGGCCTGGAACTGCCCGATCTTCTGGCCGAACGAGGTCCGCTGCTTGGCGTAGGCGACCGACTCGTCCACGCAGCCCTGGGCCGCGCCGGTGGCCAGGGCCGCGATGGCGATACGGCCCTCGTCGAGGATCTCGAGGAAGTGGGCGAAGCCGCGGCCGCGGGCGCCCAGCAGGTTCTCCTCCGGCACGCGCGCGTCCGTGAGGTGCAGGGCGTGGGTGTCCGAGGAGTTCCAGCCGACCTTGTCGTAGGCCTTGGCCACGGAGAAGCCCTCGGTGCCGGCGGGCACGAGGATTGTGGAGATCTCCTTGGCGGGGCGGCCGTCGTGGCCGGTCCTGCCCTCCACGGTGCCGGTCACGGCGGTGACGGTGACGAGCGAGGTGATGTCCGTGCCGGAGTTGGTGATGAACTCCTTGGCGCCGTTGATGCGCCACTGGCCGTCCTCGAGCGCGGCGGTGGTCTGGGTGCCGCCGGCGTCGGAGCCCGCGCCCGGCTCGGTGAGGCCGAAGCCGGCCAGGTGCGTGCCGGCCACGAGGTCCGGCAGCCAGCGCTGCTTCTGCTCCTCGGTGCCGAACTTCAGCAGCGGCATGGCGCCCAGGGAGACGCCGGCCTCGAGGGTGATGGCCACGGACTGGTTGACGCGGCCGAGCTGCTCGAGGGCCAGGGCCAGGGCGAAGTAGTCGCCGCCCATGCCGCCGTACTCCTCGGGGAACGGCAGGCCGAACAGGCCCATCTCGCCCATCTGGGCCACGATCTCGTACGGGAACTCGTGCTGGGCGTCCAGCTCGGCGGAGACCGGGGCCACGACCTCGTCGGCGAACTCGCGGACGGTGTCGGAGAGGACCTGGTAGTCCTCCTCGAGGGCGGGCAGGGTGCGGTGCTTGGTGCTCATGGTCCTCTCCTGTTCTCAGGCGTTCTCTGCGGGTGCTGCGTGCTCGGTGGGCTCGACGACGGCGATCAACGCCTGCGCGGCCACGGCGTCGCCCTCGGCGACGTGGACGGTCACGACGCCGGCGACGGCGGCCGTGACGGGGTGCTCCATCTTCATGGCCTCGACCACCGCCAGCTCCTGGCCCGCGGCCACGGTGTCCCCGGTGGCCACGGACACGGCGACGACGGTGCCCGGCATGGGCGTGCGGGCCTCGGGGGACGCTGCGCCGGCCGGGGCACGGCGCGCGGCCGCGGCCGCGCGGGCGGCCTCGACCACCTCGGCCCGGGTGAGGCGGCGGACCTGCCACGCGGCGCCGTCGCGGTGCAGCCACGCCGAGCGCGGGTCCCGCGGGTCACCGGCCAGGAGGTTGACGCCCGCCAGGGCTCCGGCGTCCTCGTCCACCTCGGCGTCGGCGGCGGGGGCGGTGAGGATGCGGTCCTCGTCCCCGACCCGCACGCGCATCCCGGGCTGCGGGGCGCCCGCGCCGCGCCAGCCGTCCGCCCGGGCCCACGCGGTGCCGGCCGCGCGCTGCTCGGCGGCGGCCGCGTCCTCGGACACGTCGGCCAGGGCCTCGGCCGCGAGGGCGGCGAGGTCCTCGGGCAGCGCGGGGGCGGTCCACGCCTCGAGGCCGTCGATCAGCTCGGTGGTGAGCCGGCCGGTCCGCACATCCGTGCGGGCGGCGAGCTCGCGCAGCCAGCCCAGGTTGGAGCGGACGCCGAACAGCACGGTGTCCGCGAGCGCGGCGTCGAGCCGCTCGAGGGCCTCGGCGCGGTCGGCGCCACGGGTGATGAGCTTGGCGATCATCGGGTCGTAGAAGCCGGTGATCTCGGGCTGTGCGCCGTCGACGTCCACGGGGTCCACGGCGCCGACGGCGGTGGCGGGCCGCGCCTGCGGCCCGGAGCCGAACGCGCGCTCCTCGGACGGCCGGGAGGGCAGCAGGAGCGTGTCGACGCGGACGCCCTCGCCGGCGGGCTCGCGCCAGCGCAGCACCGGCCCGGTGGAGGGCAGGAAGCCGTTCGCGGGGTCCTCCGCGTAGACGCGGGCCTCGACGGCGGCGCCGTCGAGGCTCACGTCCGCCTGGGCGAAGCCGAGCGGCTCCCCCGCCGCGATGCGCAGCTGCAGCTCCACGAAGTCCAGGCGTTGTCCGCGCACCCGGACGACCTCCTCGGAGACCGGGTGCTCCACCTGCAGGCGGGTGTTCATCTCCATGAAGTAGAACTCGTCCGGGTTCTCGTCCGAGACGAGGAACTCGACGGTGCCGGCGCCGCGGTAGCCCACGGACACGGCCGCGTCCACGGCGGCCCGGCCCAGGCGCTCGCGGAGCTCGGCCCCGTGCGCCAGCCCGGTCAGCAGGGGCGCGGGGGCCTCCTCGATCACCTTCTGGTGGCGGCGCTGCAGGGAGCACTCGCGCTCACCCAGGTGCACGGTGGCGCCGTGGGCGTCCGCGAACACCTGCACCTCGATGTGCCGGGGCGCGGTGATGAGCCGCTCGAGCAGCAGGGTGTCGTCGCCGAACGCCGAGCGCGCCGTGCGCCGGGCCGAGGCGAGGGCGCCGGGCAGCTCCTCGGCGGCGCGCACGGCCACCATGCCCTTGCCGCCGCCTCCCGCGGAGGGCTTGATCAGCAGCGGGAAGCCGACGTGCTCGGCCTCGGTCGTGATCTGCTCGTCGGTGAGCGTGGGGTCCTGGATGCCGGGGACCACCGGCACGTCGTACGCGGCCACGGTCTCCTTCGCCCGGATCTTGTCCGCCATCGCGTCGAGCGAGCCCACGGGAGGGCCCACGAACACGATGCCGGCCGCCTCCAGCGCGCGGGCGAAGTCGGCGTTCTCGGACAGGAAGCCGTAGCCGGGGTGCACGGCCTGGGCGCCGGTGCGGCGCGCGGCGTCGACGACGGCGTCGATGTCCAGGTAGGACTCGCGGGCCGGAGCCGGGCCGAGGCGGACCGCCGTGTCCGCCTCCCGGACGTGCCGCGCGTCGGCGTCGGCGTCGGAGTGCACGGCCACCGAGCGGATGCCGAGGCGGCGCAGGGTGCGGATGACGCGCACGGCGATCTCGCCGCGGTTGGCCACCAGCACGGTGTCGAACAGGGGCGTCCCCTGGGCGTGGTTCTCGGTCACGGGTGCCTCACATGCGGAACAGGCCGAACCGGGAGTCCGGCAGCGGGGAACGGGAGATGACGTCGAGGGCCAGGGAGAGCACCCGGCGGGTCTGGCCGGGGGTGATCACTCCGTCGTCCCAGAGGCGGGCGGTGGAGTACAGGGGGCTGCCCTGGTCCTCGTACTGCCGGCGGACCGGCGCCTGGAAGGCCTCGACCTCCTCGGGGGACATCGGCTCCTCCCCCGCGGCGGCCCGCTGGTCCTGCTTGATCTGCGTGAGCACGGAGGAGGCCTGCGGGCCGCCCATCACGGAGATGCGCGCGTTCGGCCACATCCACAGGAAGCGGGGTGAGTAGGCGCGGCCGCACATCGCGTAGTTGCCGGCGCCGAACGAGCCGCCGATCACCACGGTCAGCTTGGGCACGCGGGCGGTCGCGACGGCGGTGACCATCTTGGCGCCGTCGCGCGCGATGCCGCCGGCCTCCGCGTCCCGACCCACCATGAAGCCGGAGATGTTCTGCAGGAACAGCAGCGGGATGCCGCGCTGGTCGCACAGTTCGATGAAGTGCGCGCCCTTGCGGGCGGAGTCTCCGAACAGGATGCCGTTGTTGGCGAGGACGCCCACGGGGTGGCCGTCGATCCGCGCGAACGCGGTGACCAGGGTGGTGCCGTGGAGGGGCTTGAACTCGTGGACGGAGCCGCCGTCCACGAGGCGGTCGATCACCTCGCGCACGTCGTAGGGGGTGTTCACGTCCACGGGCACGACGCTGGTCAGTTCGGCCGGGTCCTTGGCGGGCTCCGCGGCGGGGGCGACCTCCCAGGCCGGCGCCTCGGCCGGGGGCAGGGTGGCCACGATGTCCCGGAGGATCTGCATGGCGTGCAGGTCGTCGTCCGCCAGGTGGTCCGCGACGCCGGAGCGCTCGGCGTGCAGCCGGCCGCCGCCGAGGTCCTCGGGCGAGACGTCCTCCCCGATCGCGGCCTTCACGAGCGGGGGGCCGCCGAGGAAGATGGTGCCCTGCTCGCGCACGATCACGGTCTCGTCCGACATGGCCGGCACGTACGCGCCGCCCGCCGTGGAGGAGCCGCACACCGCGGCCAGCTGCGGGATGCGCTGCGAGGAGAGCAGCGCCTGGTTCCGGAAGATGCGGCCGAAGTGCTCGCGGTCCGGGAAGACCTCGTCCTGGCGGGGCAGGAACGCGCCGCCGGAGTCCACGAGGTAGATGCACGGCAGGCGGTTCTCCAGGGCGATCTCCTGGGCCCGCAGGTGCTTCTTCACCGTCATGGGGTAGTAGGTGCCGCCCTTCACGGTGGCGTCGTTGCCCACCACCATCACGAGGCGGCCGTGGACCAGGCCGATGCCCGCCACGACGCCGGCGGCGGGGCTGTCCCCGCCGTACAGGCCGTGCGCGGCCAGCGCGCCGACCTCGAGGAAGGGCGAGCCCTCGTCGAGCAGCGCGTCGATGCGGTCCCGCACCAGCAGCTTGCCGCGGCCGGTGTGGCGCTCGCGCGAGCGCTCGGGCCCGCCGAGCGACGTGCGGGCGACGAGGTCGGCGAGCTCCTGCTCGAGCCGAGCGTGGCCGGCCGCGTTGCGCTCGGCCACGGTGGGCGCGGACTGCGCGGCCGGGGCCGGGGTGCTGGCGGTCATGGGACCCCCTTCAGTGAATGACGACTAACTGAACCGAGCCTCAGTGTAGTGACGATCGTCACGGACGTCGACCGGGCGCCCGGCGCGCCTCGTCTCGTCCTACAGTGGAACCCATGCCCGCCGTCGATCCCGCGTCCCCCGCCGCCCCGGCGACCCCGCCGACCGCCCGGGAGGCCGCCAAGGCCCGACGCCGGGTGGACCTGCTCGCGGCCGCGGCGCGACTGTTCGCGGCCCGGGGCTTCGACGCGGTCCGCCTCGAGGACATCGGCGCCGCCGTCGGGATCAGCGGCCCCGCCATCTACCGCCACTTCGCCGGCAAGGCCGCCGTGCTCACGGCGATCCTCGACACGGCCTCACAGGACCTGCTGGACGGCGGGCTGGCCGCCGAGGCGCAGCACGCGCCGGGGGCGGAGACCCTGCGGGCCCTCATCGGCTTCCAGGCGGACTTCGCCCTCGCCCAGCGCGACGTGATCCGTGTGCAGGACCGCGACATGTCCGCCCTGCCCGACGGCGCGCGCACGGCCATCACGCGCACCCAGCGCGCCTACATCGACGTGTGGGCGCGCCAGCTGCAGGTCGTCCACCCCCACGAGGACCAGGCCACCGCCGTGTTCCGCGCCCAGGCCGTGCTGGGCCTGCTCAACTCCACCCCCCGCTCGGTGCGGCGCACCGCGGCCGACCGCGCGGCTCGCCGCGCGACCCTCGTGGCCATGGCCTGGGCCGCGGCCACGGCCCCCGGGCCGCTGCCCGGCGGGGACTGAGCGGGCGGCACCGGCCCGGCGGGCCGGCGTCGTGCCCGGTGATACGGTGGCCGGTACCCGCGACGGCGGACGCCGTCGAACCCCGCCCCGAGAGGTCCACCGCCGTGCTTCTTCGTGACGTCCGACCCGAGGATCTGGACGAGTTCTTCCTCCACCAGCAGGACGAGCAGGCCAACCTGATGTCCGCCTTCGCCCCCCGCAACCCCCGGGACCGCGGTGTCTTCGACTACCACTGGGCCCACCTGCTCGGGGACGAGGACACCGTCGTGCGGACCATCGAGCACGAGGGCCGCGCCGTGGGTGCGCTCGTGTGCACCCAGCAGGACGGCGTGGGCGAGCTGTCCTTCTGGACCGCGCAGGACTACTGGGGCCTGGGCCTGACGACCGCGGCCGTGGACCGGTTCCTGGAGGAGCACACCGCCCGCCCGCTGCGGGCGCACGTCCCCGAGGACAATGTGGGCTCCGTGAAGGTGCTCTCCCGCCGCGGCTTCGAGACCGTCGGCGAGGAGAAGGTCTTCTCCAACGCCCGTGCCGAGGTCATCACCGAGCTCGTGATGGAGCTGCCCGCCGCCGACTGAGCGCGGCCCACGCCGTGCCGGCGGCCGCACCGGCCTGCCACGACGACGGCCCCGCCTCCCGGTGCCCGGGTGGCGGGGCCGCGGCGCGTCCGGGGCCGTCAGACCATGGTCAGGGTCAGACCCGGGCGGCGCAGGATCGCGCCGACGTCCGCGAGGAAGCGCGAGCCCTGCTCGCCGTCCACGAAGCGGTGGTCGAACGAGAGGGACAGCGTCATGACGTCCCGCAGGGCGATCTCGCCGCGATGCTCCCACGGCATCCTCCGGACCTGGCCGATCGCGATGATCGCCCCCTCGCCCGGGTTGATGATCGGGGTGCCCGCGTCCACGCCGAACACCCCGACGTTCGTGAGCGTGAAGGTGCCGCCGGCCAGATCCGCCGGGGACAGCCGCCCCTCGCGGGCGAGGCCCGTGAGATCGCGGATGGCGTCGGCCAGCTCCCTCAGGCTCATCGCCTGGGCGTCCTTGACGTTCGGCACCATCAGCCCGCGGGGGGTGGCGGCGGCGAAGCCGAGGTTCACGAAGTTCTGCCGGACGATCGTCCCGGCGGCCTCGTCCCACCGGGCGTTGACGTCCGGGGTGCGCTCCATCGCCACGAGGCACGCCTTGGCGGCGAGCGTCATGGGCGTGAGCTTGACGTCCCGGAACTCGCGGGAGGCCTTGAGCTCGGCGAGCAGCTCCATGGTCTCGGTGACGTCCACCTGCAGGAACTCGGTCACGTGCGGGGCGGTGAACGCGGACTGCACCATGGCCGCCGCGGTCGCCCTGCGCACGCCCTTGACCGGCACGGCCTCGGTGCGCGGGCGGCCGCCCAGGGTGCGGACGCCCCCGGTCGAGCCCGACTCGGCGTCGGACTGCGGCGGCGTCGCCGCGGCCGCGGGCTGCCCGCCCCCGGCCAGGAACGCCTCGACGTCCGCGCGGGTGATGACCCCGCCCACACCCGTGCCGGTGACCTGCTCCAGATCCACGCCCGCGCGGCGCGCGTACAGGCGCACGGGCGGAGTGCACCGGGGTCGCTCGCCCGACGCCGCGCCCCGCACCGCCT
>NZ_JBVFVY010000024.1:0-27475 GCF_055522295.1 Micrococcus sp. CS26 | reverse complement strand
TCTGGACTGTTTTCCCCGCAAGGACGGTCTGCCACAGGCTCCGGGCACTAGCCTGGTCCCCTGAGGACCCGGCCGCGAGGCCGGCACATGAGGAACAGAGACCGCGTTCCCGCGGACCGTCGCGGCGTGACGCCCAGGAAGGACACCATGGCTGAGGACACCCCCCGAGAGCGCCGCGAGGACCGCGGATCCGAGGGCCGCGGGCCCCGTGGTGGCGGTGATGGCCGGCGTCGTGGCGGTGACCGCGACGGACGTCCTCGCAGCGGTGCCGGTGACCGGCGCCGCTCCGGCGGGCCTCACGAGGACCGGCGGCGCGGCCCGGGCCAGGGGGGCGGACGCCCCGAGCGCCGCGGTGCGCCGACGGGCTCTCGTCGCGAGGACCGCGCCGAACGACCCGCGCACAATCCCGGTGACCTCCGAGCGGCGAACCGTGCGGACCAGGAGCGCTCCCCGGACATCGACCCGGACGTGACGGGCCAGGAGCTCGACCGCGGCACGCTCAAGGAGATCAACGGGCTTGACGAGCGTCCTGCCAGCTGGGTCGCCAAGCACCTCGTGATGGCTGGCCGCTACCTGGACGTCGACCCGGCGCTGGCGTTCCAGCACGCCCTCGCCGCGTCCCGCAAGGGCGGCCGCCTCTCACGCGTGCGCGAGGCCGTCGCGCTCACCGCCTACGCGGCGGGGGAGTACGCCGACGCGCTGCGCGAGTTCCGCACCTACCGGCGCATGACGGGCGACGACACCCACATCGCCGCGCAGGTGGACAGCGAGCGTGCCCTCGGCCGCACGGAGAAGGCCCTGCAGCTGGCCGCCGAGGTGGATGCCTCGCGTCTGGACCGGGCGGCGCGGGCCGAGCTGGCCATGGTCGTCTCCGGCATCCGCGAGGACGCCGGCGACCTCCAGGGCGCCCATGAGGCCCTGCAGATCCCGGAACTGGACCGTCGGCGCGGTTACCCCTTCTCTCCCCGGCTGTTTCAGCGTCAGGCCGACGTGCTGCTCGCCCTGGGGCGCCGCGAGGAGGCTCGGCTCTGGGCGCGCGCCGTGCGCGTCGCGGAGAAGGCCCTCGGCGTGGGCGGGTTCGCGGACCCGGAGATCATCGACGTGGACACCGAGCCGGTCGAGGACCCCCGGGACCGCCGCCCGTCCCCCCGCGAACGGCGCCATGAGCGGTATGCGGCCGAGGCCGGTGCGGAGGCGACGGCGGACGGATCCCCGGCCGAGGAGCCGGAGTCCGTCACGGAGCCGACCGAGGCGCCCCGGCAGGAGGCCAGCGCGGAGCCGCCGGCCGCCGTCGACGCCCCGGACGAGGTCGACCCGAACCAGCTGTCGCTGTTCGACGACCTCGAGGCCCCGGAGGCAGACGAGCGGTGAGCACCACGTTCTTCGACGGTCACGACGGGCTGCTGTGCGACCTGGACGGCGTCGTGTACGCCGGAGACGGTGCGATCGCCGGGGCGGTCGAGACGCTGTCGACGCTGCAGGAACGCGGCGTGCCGGTCGGGTTCGTGACGAACAACGCCTCTCGCGCGCCGGAGTCCGTGGCCGAGCATCTCCGCACGCTCGGGGTGCCCGCGGAGGCGGGGCAGGTCTTCGGCTCCGCACCGGCGGGCGTCGACCTGCTCGAGGAGACGCTCGGCCGCCGGACCGGCCGGGTGCTCGTGGTCGGCTCGGCGTACCTGCGCGCCGTGGTCGAGGAGCGGGGCTACGAGGTGGTCGCGTCCGCGGCGCAGTGTCCCGACGCGGTGATCCAGGGCTTCGACCCCGGTCTCGGCTGGGCCGATCTGGCGGAGGCCGCGTACGCCGTGCGCGCCGGGGCCACCTGGGTCGCCACCAACCTGGACACCTCGATCCCGCGCGCGGAGGGGATCGCCCCCGGCAACGGGGCCCTCGTCGAGGCGGTGGGCCGGGCCACCGGCACCGCGCCCGTCGCGGCGGGCAAGCCCGAGCCGCGACTGTTCCGGACGGCGGCCGAGGCCCTCGGCCTGGCCCGTCCCCTCGTGGTCGGCGACCGTCTGGACACGGACATCCGCGGCGGCAACGCGGCGGGCTTCGACACGGTGCTCGTCCTGACCGGCATCGACACGCGCGAGACCGCGGCCGCCGCCCCCGGGCCGGACCGGCCCACGTGGGTCCGCGCGCACCTGCCCGCTCTGCTCGGCGGCGGTGCCGAGACCTCCGCCGACCCGCGGCGTGGCTGAGACCGCACGCGCCGACGTCGCCCTGGCCGCCCGTGGCCTGGCCCGCTCCCGCACGGAGGGCGCGGCGCTCATCCGCGCGGGGCAGGTCCTCCTCGACGGCCGCCCGGTGCGCCGGCCCTCCGACCGCGTGGCCGCCGACGCCACGCTGCGCCTGCGCGACCCGGGCCCGCGGTACGTCTCCCGCGCGGCCCACAAGCTCGTCAGCGCGCTCGAGGCGTTCCCGGACGTCGCCGTGGCCGGCCGCCAGGCGCTCGACGCCGGGGCCTCCACCGGCGGATTCACCCAGGTCCTCCTCGAGCGGGGCGCCGAACGGGTGGCCGCCGTGGACGTGGGCCACGACCAGCTGGCCCCGACCGTCCGGGCCGACCCCCGCGTCCTCGTGCGCGAGGGGCTCAACGTCCGCGACCTCAGGGCCGAGGACATCGACGGTCCGGTGGACCTGGTGGTCTCCGACCTGTCCTTCATCTCGCTGCGCCTCGTCCTCGCCCCGCTCGCGGGCGTGTGCCGACCCGGCGCGGAGCTGCTGCTCATGGTCAAGCCCCAGTTCGAGGTCGGGCGGCGCGCCCTGCCGCGCTCCGGCGTCGTCACCGATCCGGACGCCCGCCGCGACGCCGTCGCCGGGGTGGCCGCGGCCGCGCTGGGCGCCGGCCTCGCCCCCCGCGGCCTCACCCGATCCGGCCTGGCCGGCCAGGACGGGAACGCCGAGTTCTTCCTGCGGCTCCACCGCCCCGACGCCACCGCGGCCGACGACCCGGCCGGCAGGACGAGCCCGGCCACGCCCGCCGACGAGCGCGCCGCCGGGTGGGTCCGGGGCGCCCACATCGACTGGTCCTGACCCGCGTCCGGGGGGGGCGCCGCCCGTCCACGGGCGCGGGGCCACCGGTTCGCGTGTCCGATCTCGTGGCTATCCTGGAGCGCAGTGCCCGGCACCCCGGCTCGCGGAAGGAACCATGCCCTACACCCCCGGACGTCGTGTCCTCGTCCTGACCCACACGGGCCGCGAGGACGCCATCAGCGCGGCGCTGCAGGCCACCCGCATGTTCGCGGAGGAGGGCCTGGTCAGCGTCATGCTCGAACAGGACGTGGCCGCCATCCGCGCGGCCGCGGGGGACCCCCCGGAGTTCGCGCCGGAGGCCCTCGGGGTCGACTGCGAGCTCGAGGACATCACCCTCGGCCTCGTCCTCGGCGGCGACGGCTCGGTGCTGCGGGCGGCCGACTTCGTCCGCGGCCACAACGTGCCACTGCTGGCGGTGAACCTGGGCCACGTCGGCTTCCTCGCCGAGTCCGAGC
The DNA here is from genome assembly GCF_055522295.1 of Micrococcus sp. CS26. Lineage (NCBI taxonomy): Bacteria > Bacillati > Actinomycetota > Actinomycetes > Micrococcales > Micrococcaceae > Micrococcus > Micrococcus sp. CS26. The sequence continues at coordinate 23,987 of NZ_JBVFVY010000024.1, read as the reverse complement.
GCACCGACCTGCACCGCACCGTCCAGGCGATCGCCTCGGAGTCCTACGTGGTGATCGAGCGCATGGCCCTGGACGTCGTCGTGCTCGTGGAGGGCCGCGAGGTGGCCCGCACGTGGGCCCTCAACGAGGCCTCCGTGGAGAAGTCCCACCGGGAGCGGATGCTCGAGGTGGTCGTCTCCGTGGACAACTCGCCGCTGACGGCCTTCGGCTGCGACGGCGTCGTCCTGGCCACCCCCACCGGCTCCACCGCCTACGCCTTCTCCGGCGGGGGCCCCGTCGTGTGGCCCTCCGTGGAGGCCCTGCTGTGCGTGCCCATCAGCGCCCACGCCCTGTTCACCCGCCCCCTCGTGGTGGGTCCGCGCTCCACGATCGGCGTGGACGTGCTCACCCGCACCCGCGAGACCGGTGTGCTGTGGTGTGACGGCCGGCGCACCGTCGAACTGCCGCCGCAGGCCCGGATCGAGGTGTCCCGGTCGGCGGAGCCGGTGCGCCTGGCCCGTCTCAACCCGACGCCCTTCGCGGAACGGCTCGTGCGCAAGTTCCGGCTGCCCACGGACGGCTGGCGCGGCCCCGTCACCGCCCAGGAGCGGGCGGGCGTGCTCCACGCGGTGGAGACCGTCGAGCCGCGGCACGCGGGGCCGCGTCCCGACGTCGTCGAACCGGCCACCATGCCGCTGTCGGTGCTCTCGCCCGCGGACATCCAGCGCCACCGCGACCGCGGGGCGTGTCACCCCGGGGAGGACGCATGATCGACCATCTGAGGATCTCGGGGCTCGGCGTGATCGGCGAGGCCACCGTGGACCTGGACCCCGGCTTCACCGTCGTCACCGGCGAGACCGGCGCCGGCAAGACCATGGTGGTCACCGCCCTGGGCCTGCTGCTCGGTGCTCGCGCCGACGCGGGCGCGGTCCGCCGGGGCTCGTCCCGTGCCGTCGTGGACGCCGGCGTGCGCGTGGCCGCGGACCACGCGGCGCTCCGCCTGGCTCAGGAGGCCGGCGCGGTCGTGGACGAGGGCGACGACGGCACCCGCGACCTGGTCCTGAGCCGCAGCGTCACGGCGTCGGGGGAGGGCACACGTTCCCGCGCTGCGGCCGGCGGCCGTTCCGTGCCCGTGGGCCTGCTCTCCGAGATCGGGGCCACGCTCGTGGCCGTGCACGGGCAGAACGACCAGGTCCGCCTCCAGGGCGCCGACGCCCAGCGGCACGCCCTCGATGCGTTCGGCGGCGCCGAGCTCGCCGCGGCCCTGCGCGCCTACCGCGCGGACCACGCCGCCTGGGCCGCCGCGCGTCGGGAGCGCCAGGAGCTCACCGCCCACCGCCAGGAGCGGGCCCGCGAAGCCGAGGCGCTCCAGCGCTCGCTCGAGGAGATCGACCTCGCCGAGCCGCAGGAGGGGGAGGACGAGGAGCTGCGGGCTCTCATCCGCCGGCTCGAGGACGTCGAGGAGCTGCGCGCCGCCTCGGGGGAGGCGCACGCCCGACTGGCCGGCCCCGACGTGGACGCGATGGACGAGACCCCCGGCGCCGTCAGCCTCGTGGAGGCGGCGCGGCAGGCCGTGCTCGCCGCCCCCGGCGACGACCCCGAGCTCGCCGCCGCGGCCGCGCGCCTGGCGGAGGCCGCCGTCGTGCTCTCGGACATCGCCGGCGACCTGGCCCGCTACACCGCTGACCTGGACGCCGACGCGGCCTCCGACCTCGACGCGGCCCAGTCGCGGCTGGCCGAGCTCACGCGACTGCAGCGGCTCTACGGGCCCGAGCTCGCCGACGTGATCGACTGGGCCCGGACCCAGCGTCCGCGCCTGGACGAGCTGCAGGGCGACTCCGGCCGCCTCGAGGAGCTCGAGGCGGAGGTCGACCGGCTCGACGCCGCGCTGCGCGAGCGGGCCGCGACCCTCACCGCCCTGCGCACCGAGGCCGCCGAGCGGCTCGAGACCGCGGTGACCGAGGAGCTGCACGCCCTGTTCATGCCGGACGCCTCGTTCCACGTGGGGCTGACGCCGGTCGCCGGGGACGGTCTCGGCCCGTACGGCGCTGAGGACGTCACGCTCGCCCTGCGCCCCCACGCGGGCGTCGAGCCCCGGCCCCTGGGCCGCGGCGCCTCCGGCGGCGAGCTCTCCCGCGTGATGCTCGCCCTCGAGGTGGTCCTGGCCGCCACGGACCCGGTGCCCACCTTCGTGTTCGATGAGGTCGACGCCGGCGTGGGCGGTGAGGCCGCCGTGCGGATCGGGGCCCGCCTGGCCCGGCTCGCCCGCCACGTGCAGGTCATCGCCGTGACGCACCTGCCCCAGGTCGCCGCCTACGCGGACCGGCACGTGCGGGTGGAGAAGAACTCGGACCCGGCCGCGGGTGTGACCACCTCCGACGTCGTGACGCTGACGGCCGACGAGCGGGTCGAGGAGCTCGCCCGCATGCTCGCCGGGCACGGCGACTCCGCGGCGGCCCGCGAGCATGCCCGGGAGCTGCTCGAGTCCTCCGCCCGCGAACGTGGCTGACCCCGTCCGCGGACGCCGCCCCGACATGAAAGGATCGCCCCATGCCTGAGATCCCCGCGTCCGCGGGACGCTCGCCCCTGCGCGACCTGCACGTCCCCCGCCCGGTGAAGAAGTCGAAGACCGTCTACGAGGGCCGAGTGTGGGACATCGCCCGGGAGTCGTTCCGCCTGGACCCGGCGGACAAGTCCCGGGAACCGCTGACCCGGGAGCTGATGGTGCACCCGGGCGCGGTGGCGATCCTCGCGGTCCGCACCAAGCTCACCACCACCGGCCCCCGCGAGCAGGTGGCCCTCGTCCGCCAGTACCGCCACCCCGTGGGCATGGAGCTGTGGGAGATCCCGGCGGGCCTGCGGGACGTGGACGGGGAGGACCTCCACCAGGTCGCCGTCCGTGAGCTGGCCGAGGAGGCCGACCTGCGCGCCCGCGAGTGGCACACCCTCGTCGACTACTACACGACCCCGGGCGGCTCCAGCGAGGCGATCCGCGTGTTCCTGGCCCGTCAGATCGAAGAGATCCCCGACGGCGAGCGGCACACCCGGCAGGACGAGGAGGCCGCCATGCCGCTCGTGTGGGTCGGCGTCGACGAGGTGACCGACGCCGTCCTGGACGGCCGGGTGCACAACCCATCCACCGTCGTCGCCGTGCTGGCCCTGGGCGCCCACCGGGCCCAGGGCTGGCGACGCCTGCGTCCCGTGGACGCGCCGTTCGTCCCCGACCGGCAGGCCCCGGGGGCGGACTGGTCCGCGTGAGCCCGCACGCGCCGCAGACCTCGGCGCTCGCGGCACCCTTCCGCCGGCACCTGGACCATCTCGCCGTCGAGCGGGGCCTGGCCGAGAACACCCTGGCCGCCTATCGGCGCGACCTGGCCCGCTACCGTCGCTGGCTCGAGGCGGCCGGGGTGCGCGCCCCCGGGGACGTCGACCCCGGCCACGTGGCCGGCTTCCTGCAGGCCCTCGCCACGGGCGACGACGGCGGCCGCCCGCTCGCCGTCCGCTCGGCCGCCCGCGTGCTCGCCGCGGTGCGCGGGCTGCACCGGTTCTGGGCCCTCGAGGGACTCACGCCCGCCGACCCCGCCCGCGACGTCCACCCGCCGAAGCCGGGCGACCGCCTGCCGAAGGCGCTCCCCGTGGAGCAGGTGACGGCGCTGCTGGAGGCCGTGCCCGTCGACACCCCCGCCGGACTGCGGGACCGCGCGCTGCTCGAGTTCCTCTACGGCACCGGCGCCCGCATCTCCGAGGTGGTCGGCCTCGACGTCGACGACGTGGTGGGGCTCGCGCAGACCGGGGACGACGGCGGCCAGCCCGTGGTCCGCCTGTTCGGCAAGGGGTCCAAGGAGCGCGTGGTGCCGATCGGCTCCTACGCGGCCGCCGCGCTCGACGCATGGCTGGTGCGGGGACGGCCCACGATCATGACGGGAGTCACACGCTCCACGCCCGCCCTGTTCGTCAACGCCCGCGGGGGCCGGCTCTCCCGGCAGTCCGCGTGGGCCGTGCTGAAGCGGGCGGCCGAGCGCGCCGGCCTCGAGGCGGACGTCTCGCCCCACACCCTGCGCCACTGCTTCGCCACGCACCTGCTGGCCGGCGGCGCGGACGTCCGCGTGGTCCAGGAGCTGCTCGGGCACGCGTCCGTGACCACCACGCAGGTGTACACCCTCGTCACCGTGGACTCCCTGCGCGAGGTCTACTCCGCCGCGCATCCGCGCGCGCGCTGAGCCCCGCACCTGATACGCTCAAAATCCGTGGTGAAACGAACTTCTCGTACTCAGACGTCCACGCGCGTCACCCGTCACGTGTTCGTGACCGGCGGTGTCGCCTCCTCCCTCGGCAAGGGGCTCACGGCCTCCTCGCTCGGCCACCTGCTCAAGGCGCGCGGGCTCAGGGTGGTGATGCAGAAGCTCGACCCCTACCTCAACGTGGACCCGGGCACCATGAACCCGTTCCAGCACGGCGAGGTGTTCGTCACCGAGGACGGCGCCGAGACGGACCTGGACATCGGCCACTACGAGCGCTTCCTCGACGAGGACCTCGACGGCCTGGACAACGTGACCACCGGCCAGGTGTACTCCACCGTGATCGCCCGCGAGCGCCGCGGCGAGTACCTCGGGGACACCGTCCAGGTCATCCCGCACATCACCGACGAGATCTGCCGCCGGATGCGCCTGCCCGCGGAGCCCCGCGGCGACCGCCCCGCCCCGGACGTGATCATCACGGAGATCGGCGGCACCGTCGGCGACATCGAGTCGCAGCCCTTCCTCGAGGCCGCCCGCCAGGTCCGCCAGGACGTCGGCCGCGACGACGTCTTCTTCCTGCACGTCTCCCTCGTGCCGTACATCGGCCCCTCGCAGGAGCTCAAGACCAAGCCCACCCAGCACTCCGTGGCCGCCCTGCGCTCGATCGGCATCCAGCCGGACGCGATCGTGCTGCGCTCGGACCGGGCCGTCCCCGACGATGTCCGCGGCAAGATCGCCCGCATGTGCGACGTCCCGCAGGACGCCGTCGTCAACTGCGCCGACGCCCCCTCCATCTACGACATCCCCCGCGTCATCCATGACCAGGGCCTCGACGCCCACGTGGTGCAGTCCCTGGACCTGAAGTTCAAGGACGTGGACTGGACCGCGTGGGATGCCCTCATGGACGCCGTGCACCACCCGGAGCACGAGCTCACGGTGGCGCTCGTGGGCAAGTACGTGGACCTGCCGGACGCCTACCTGTCCGTCACCGAGGCGCTGCGCGCCGGTGGCTTCGCCCACCGGGCCAAGGTGGGCATCCGCTGGGTGGCCGCGGACGAGTGCGCCACCCCCGAGGGCGCGGCGGTGGCGCTCGCGGACGTCGACGCCGTGTGTGTGCCCGGCGGCTTCGGCGTGCGCGGGCTCGAGGGCAAGCTCGGCGCGCTGCGGCACGCCCGCGAGCAGCGGATCCCGACGCTGGGTCTGTGCCTGGGCCTGCAGTCCATGGTCATCGAGTACGCCCGCAACGTCCTCGGCCTGGAGGACGCGGACTCCACCGAGTTCGACCCGGAGACCGCCTCGCCCGTGATCGCCACCATGGCCGAGCAGGAGCAGATCGTGGCCGGCGAGGGGGACCTCGGCGGCACCATGCGCCTGGGCGCCTTCCCCGCGACCCTGCGCCCGGGCTCCGTGGTGGCCGAGGCCTACGGCACCACCGAGGTGACCGAGCGCCACCGCCACCGCTACGAGGTGAACAACGCCTACCGCGACCGCCTCGAGGAGGCCGGTCTCGCGATCTGCGGCACCTCCCCGGACGGCGCCCTCGTGGAGTTCGTGGAGCTGCCCCGGGACGTGCACCCGTACTACGTGTCCACGCAGGCCCACCCGGAGTTCTCCTCCCGGCCGACCCGCCCGCACCCGCTGTTCGCCGGCCTCGTCGCCGCCGGCCTGGCCCGCCGCGCCGACGCGGCGGCCCGGCGCTGAGGGGCCGACGATCGGCCCGACACAGTGGTCACGACACGCCGTCGCCGCGCCCGGCACGCGGCGTGTCGTGACCACTCTGCGAGGGCGTCGCACCGATGACGACACGACGACGGCGGGCCGCCCCACCCGGGGCGACCCGCCGTCGTCGTGCACGCGGCACCGCGCCGCGAGCGAATGGGGCGACGTGTCGGAGGTGATCTGCGTCTACACCTCCGACAAGTCGCCCCGACCGCCCCTCACGAGGCTCAGCCCGCCGGCAGCTCCCGCTGCTCGGGGCCGTCGTAGGCCGAGAGCGGGCGGATCAGCGCGTTCGCGGCGCGCTGCTCCATGATGTGGGCGGTCCAGCCGGTGATGCGTGAGGCGATGAAGATCGGCGTGAACAGCTCGGTGTCGAAGCCCATGAGGTGATACGTCGGGCCGGCGGGGTAGTCGAGGTTCGGCTTGATCTGCTTGGCCTCGTCCATGGCCTGCTCCAGACCGTCGTACAGGCCGAGCATCTCCTCGCGGCCGTAGTGCTCGATCATCCGGTCCAGTGCGGCCTTCATGGTGGGCACGCGGGAGTCGCCGTTCTTGTAGACGCGGTGGCCGAAGCCCATGACCTTCTTCTTCTGGGCCAGGGCGTCCTCCATCCATGCCTTCGCTCGGGCGGCGGCGTCCTCACGGGACTCCTCCTTCCGGATGCCGATCTCGTCGAAGGTGTGCATCACGGCCTCGTTGGCGCCGCCGTGCAGCGGGCCCTTGAGCGCGCCGATCGCACCGGTCACGGCCGAGTGCAGGTCGGAGAGCGTCGAGGTGATCACGCGCGCGGTGAAGGTCGAGGCGTTGAACGAGTGCTCGGCGTACAGCACCATCGAGACGCGGAACGCGTCCACGACCTCCGGGGCGGCCTCCTCGCCGAACGTCATCCACAGGAAGTTCTGCGAGTAGTCCAGGTCCTCACGCGGCTCCACCACCTCCTGGCCGCGGCGACGGCGCTGGTCGTAGGCGACGACGGCCGGGAACGCCGCGAACAGGGCCTGGGCCTTCTCCAGCTCGGCCTCGGGGGAGGAGTCCTCCGCCTTCGGGTGGTTCGCGCCGAGCACGGACACGGCGGTGCGGCCGACGTCCATGGGGTGGCAGTCGGTGGGCAGCAGGTCGATGGCCTGCTTCACCTTCGGGTCGAGGGCACGGTGGGCGCGCTCGAAGCGCTCGAACGCGGCCAGCTCCTCGTCCGTGGGCAGCTCGCCCGTCCAGAGCAGCAGCGCGACGGCCTCGAACGAAAGCTGCGCGGCCAGGTCCTGCACGGGGTAGCCGCGATACAGCAGGGAGTTCGTCTCCGGGTTGACCTTGGAGATCGCCGTGGTGTCCACGACGACGCCGGCCAGGCCCTTCTTGATCTCGGTCTCGGTCATGGTGTCCCTCCTCGGGGAGTGGGGCCCGCCCGCGCACGGGCGGGCCCGGCGACGGGTCAGAGGTCGGCGTGGTTGGCGCCGATGTCGAGCGTGGGCACGTCGAAGTTGAAGATGCCCGTGTCGAAGGCGTTGTAGCCCTCGTAGTCCACCAGCTCGTAGAGGCGGGCGCGGGTGAGCATCTGCTCCACCTGCGACTGCTGGGTGCCCTCCTCCTTGATGGCGTCGAGCACGCGCTCGGCGGCGCCCATCGCGGAGCGCAGCAGGGTGACCGGGTAGATCACCATCGCGACGCCGGCGTCGGCCAGCTGCTGGCGGGTGAACAGCTCGGACTTGCCGAACTCGGTCATGTTCGCCAGGACCGGGACCCCGAGGGGCTCCAGCTCGCGACACACGGTCTCGAACTCGCCGATGTCCTTCAGGGCCTCCGGGAAGATCGCGTCCGCACCGGCCTCCACGAGCGCCTTCATGCGGGCGATCGCGGCGTCCAGGCCTTCCACGGCCCGCAGGTCGGTGCGCGCCATGATGAGGAAGTTCGGGTCCCGGCGGGCGTCGACGGCGGCGGCGATGCGCTTGACCGCGGTGTCGAGGTCCACCATGTTCTTGCCGTCGAGGTGGCCGCACCGCTTGGGGTTGAACTGGTCCTCGATGTGGCAGCCGGCCAGGCCGGCGTTCTCGAACTCCTGCACCGTGCGGGCCACGTTCATCGGCTCGCCGAAGCCCGTGTCCGCGTCGATGAGGCACGGCAGGTCCGTGAGGCGGGCGATCTGCCCGCCGCGCACGGCCACCTCGGTGAGCGTGGTCAGCCCGACGTCGGGCAGGCCCAGCTCGTTCGCGAGCACGCCACCGGAGATGTACACCCCGGGGAAGCCCTTCTCCTGGATCAGCTTGGCGGTCAGCGGCGTGAACGCGCCCGGGAACTGCTGGGCGCCGCCCTGCTTCAGGGTCTGCCGCAGGTCGATCCGCTTCTGTTCGGCCGTCTTCGTCGAGTACAGCATCAGAACAGGCCCTTCGGGGCGGCGGCGAGGTCGGCCTCGGACAGGAACGCCGGGTCCGCCAGGATGTTCAGCTGGTCCAGCTCGCCGGGCTGCAGCTCGGCCACGCGCTCGGCGGCGGCCAGGAAGCGGTCCTGCTCCTCCTTCGAGACGATGCCCTCGGCCAGGGTGCGGAACTTCTGGATGTACTGCTCGCGGGCGAACGGCCGGGCGCCGAGCGGGTGGGCGTCGGCCACGGCGATCTCGTCGGTGATGACGGCGCCGTCCTTGAGGGTGATCTCCACCGCGCCGCCGAACGCCTTCTCCGCGAGGTCCAGCGAGTGGTACCGGCGGGTCCACTCCGGGTCCTCCACGGTGGTCACCTTGTGCCACAGGGCCACGGTGTCCTCGCGCTGGGCGCGCTCGGGGGCGTAGGAGTCCACGTGGTGCCAGGAGCCGTCCTGCAGGGCCACGGTGAAGATGTAGGGGATGGAGTGGTCGAGGGTCTCGCGCGAGGCCGTCGGATCGTACTTCTGCGGGTCGTTGGCGCCCGAGCCGATCACGTAGTGGGTGTGGTGCGAGGTCTTGATCAGCACCGACTCGACGTTCGCCGGGTCGGTGGCCTCCGGGTGCTCCCTGTGGAGCTTGCGGGCCAGGTCGATCCAGGCCTGGGCCTGGTACTCGGCCGAGTGCTCCTTGGTGTAGGTGTCCAGGATGCCGCGCTTGGGCTCGCCCTGCTCGGGCAGCGGCACCTCGTAGGAGGCGTCCGGGCCGTCCAGCAGCCAGGCGATCACGCCGTCCTCGCCCTCGTAGATCGGGACGGGGGAGGTCTGGCCGCGCATGGCGCGGTCCACGGCCTCGACGGCCATCTTGCCGGCGAACGCCGGGGCGTGGGCCTTCCACGTGGAGATCTCGCCCTTGCGGGACTGGCGGGTGGCGGTGGTGGTGTGCAGGCCCTGGCCGATGGCCTGGAAGATGGTCTCGGTGTCCAGGCCGAGCAGGGTGCCGATGCCGGCGGAGGCGGAGGGGCCGATGTGGGCCACGTGGTCGATCTTGTGGCCGTACAGGTTGATGGACTTCACGAGGTCCACCTGGATCTCGTAGCCGGTGGCGATGCCGCGGATCAGGTCCTTGCCGGAGCGGCCGGCGTGCTGGGCGACGGCGAGGATCGGCGGGATGTTGTCGCCCGGGTGGGAGTACTCGGCGGCCAGGAACGTGTCGTGGTAGTCCAGCTCGCGGACGGCCACGCCGTTGGCCCACGCGGCCCACTCGGGGGAGACCTTCTGCGCCACACCGAACACGGAGGCGCCCTCGCCGCCGGTGGAGACCGGGTGGGACAGGGCCTGGGCGCGGGCGGCGACGATCGGGCCGCGCTTCAGCGAGGCGACGGCGACGGAGGCGTTGTCGATGATCCGGTTGATGATCATCTCCTCGACCTCGGGCAGCACCTCGACGTCGTCGACGGCCACCTCGGCCAGCTTCCAGGCCAGCTGGTCCTTGCGCTCGAGGTTCTCCTCGGAGCGGTGGACGCGCACGTGATGGTTCTTCATGGTCGGTCTCCTTCGGTGGGGGTCAGCAGGGTCGGGGTCTCCTCGGCGCGGCCGCGCCGGGTCAGATGGTGGAAGGCGTGGTGCAGGTGGACCCGCGTGGTCGCCTCCGCGAGGTCCGCGGCGCCCGAGCCGACGGCGTCGGCGATGTCCGCGTGCTCCGCGGCGGAGGCCGCGAGGCGGGCCGGGTCGTCCGCGGCCAGGCGGCGCAGGCGCGCCAGGTGCAGGCGCAGGGTGCGCAGGGTGGAGACGAGGTAGGGGTTCGCGGCGGCCTCGTCCAGCCGGCTGTCCAGCTCGGCCGTCATCGCGTAGTAGTCCGCCGGGTCGGTCCCGCCGCGCAGGGCCACCTCGGCCTCCTGGAAACGGCCCGCGAGGACCGTGAACCGCTCGGCCGCCTCCGGGGTGGCCCGCTGCGCGGCCCGGCGCGCCAGGAGGGACTCGAGGGCGATGCGCAGGTCGAACAGCTGGTCCGCCTGTTCGAGGGACAGGTCGGCGACGACGATGCCCCGGCCCGGGGCCTGCTCGGCCAGGCCGTCGGCCACCAGGCGGGAGAGCGCCTCGCGCAGAGGGGTGCGCGAGATGCCCAGGCGCTCGGCCTGCTCCACCTCGCCCAGGCCCGCGCCCGGAGGGAGGGACCAGTCGAGGATCTCCGCCCTCAGGGCCTGGTACGCCCGCTCACTCGCTCGCATGCCGCCAGTGTATACACAACAGTCCCGCCGAGGGCAGGGGGTGTGTCCGATGCGCGTGCCGGGCGACGCCGCCCACGGGGAGTGCCGTCCGGCGTGCGGGGGCTGGGTGGTGCGTCCCCGGCGCGGGACTCGCGCGTGCCGCCACGCCTCACTGACGGGGCAAGAAATGTATACAGATTCCTTGCCCCCTGTGATCCACGGCACTACCCTGGGCGCATGGCGACCCACGATGCCCCCACCGAAGACCGCCCCTCCGGCGCGTACGCCGACGCCCACGCCCGGTCCCTCCGCGACCCCGAGGGGTTCTGGCTCGACGCGGCGCGCGCCATCGACTGGACCGTCGCGCCCACGCGCGCCCTCGACGACTCCGCCGCGCCCCTGTACCGCTGGTTCCCGGACGGCGAGCTGAACACCGCCTTCAACTGCCTGGACCGGCACGTCGAGGCGGGCCGCGGGGACGCCGTCGCGCTGATCCACGACTCCGCGATGACCGGCGAGGTCACCCGCTACACGTACGCCGAGCTCACGGACGCGGTGGCCCGCCTGGCCGGCGCCCTGGCCGCGCGCGGCGTCGGCAAGGGCGACCGCGTCCTCGTGTACCTGCCGATGATCCCGCAGGCCCACATCGCGATGCTGGCGTGCGCGCGGCTCGGCGCGGTGCACTCCGTGGTCTTCGGCGGCTTCGCCCCGCGCGAGCTCGCCTCCCGCATCGACGACGCCGCCCCCGACGTCGTGCTCACCTGCTCCGGCGGCATCGAGCCCAAGCGCCGGGTCGAATACCTGCCCGCCGTGGCCGAGGCGCTCGAGACCGCCGCGCACCCCGTGCGCACGGTGCTGGTCCACCACCGCGAGGGCTTCGAGACCGCGCTCGCGGACGCCGACGGGCGCGGGGGCGCGAGCTGGGAGGACTGGGGCGAGGCCGTCGCGGCCGCCGAGCCGGCCGACTGCGTCCCGGTGCGGGCCACCGACCCGCTGTACGTGCTCTACACCTCGGGCACCACGGGCAAGCCCAAGGGCGTCGTCCGGGACAACGGAGGCCACGCCGTCGCCCTGCGCTGGACCATGGAGCACATCTACGACGTCGGCCCGGGGCAGGCGATGTGCACCGCCTCGGACGTGGGCTGGGTCGTGGGGCACTCCTACATCGTCTACGGACCGCTGCTGGCCGGGGCCACCACGGTGATGTACGAGGGCAAGCCCGTGGGCACGCCCGACGCCGGCGCGTTCTGGCGGCTCATCGAGGACCACGGGGTCCGGTCCTTCTTCACGGCCCCCACGGCGCTGCGCGCGATCCGCCGCGCCGACCCCGAGGGCGAGCTGCTCCAGGCCCACGACCTGTCCTCCCTGCGGCACTTCTTCGCCGCGGGCGAGCGCCTGGACCCGGAGACGCAGCGGTGGATCGAGGGCCTGCTGGGCATGCCGGTGATCGACCACTGGTGGCAGACCGAGACCGGCTGGGCCATCGCGGCGAACCCGGTGGGCCTGGAACAGCTGCCGGTGAAGATCGGGTCGTCCTCGGTGCCCTCGCCGGGCGTGGACCTCGTGGTCCTGGACGGCCTGGGCGAGCCCGTGCCCGCCGGGACCGAGGGCAACATCGCCCTGCGGCTGCCGCTGCCCCCGGGCACCCTGCCCACCCTGTGGCGCGACGACCAGCGCTACATCGACTCCTACCTCAGCGCGTTCCCCGGCCATTACGCGACCGGTGACTCCGGCCTCGTGGACGAGGACGGCTACGTGTTCGTGCTCGGGCGCACCGACGACGTCATCAACGTCTCCGGGCACCGGCTGTCCACGGGCGTCCTCGAGGCCGCCCTGGCCGCGCACCCGGCGGTGGCCGAGTGCGCCGTGATCGGCGTCGCAGACCAGCTCAAGGGCCAGCGACCCTCGGGCTACGTGGTCCTCAAGTCCGGCGTCGAGACGCCCGAGGTCGGCTCGGAGGCCGAGGCCGCGCTCATGGACGAGCTGCGTCAGGCGGTGCGCCGCGAGGTGGGTCCGGTGGCGGACTTCCGCGACGTCGTCGTGGTGGACGCGCTGCCCAAGACCCGCTCGGGCAAGATCCTGCGCAAGACCATGCGGCAGATGGCCGACGGCGAGGAGTACGCGGTGCCCTCGACCATCGAGGACCCCGCCGTGCTCGAGGCCCTGGCCGGGGTGCTGCGCCCGGCCCGCTGAGCCCCCTCACGTGCGGCCGGCCCAGCGGTACTCCTGCTCGGGCCGGCCACGGCCGCCGTGCCGGGCCGAGCGCCGCACCCGGCGGATCCGCTCGAGGTGCTCGAGGTAGCGCCGGGCCGTCACGCGGGAGATGCCCAGGCGCTCGCCCACCTCGGCCGCGCTCAGGGCGGTCTCCGGGTCCGCCCCCAGCAGCTCCACCACCTCGCGCAGGGTGCTCTCGGTCAGCCCCTTGGGCAGGGCCTCGGCGCGCCGCTCGCGGGAGACGCGGAAGACGGCGTCCACCTGCTCCTGGCCGTCGAGGGCGCCGTCGCCGGCCAGCATCGCCGAGGCGGCGCGGAACCCGCCCAGCCGATCCGCGAACTCGTCGAACCCGAACGGCTTCACGAGGTACTGCGTCACGCCGTACGCGACGGCGCGGCGCACCACCGGCAGGTCGGTGGCCGCGGTGAGCGCCAGCACCCCGCCGTGGAAGCCGGCCGCGCGCAGTTGGTGCAGGAAGTCCAGGCCGTGCCCGTCCGGCAGGTTCATGTCCAGCAGCACGACGTCGAACGGGAAGCGCCCGTCCGCGTGCAGGCCCGCCGCGGCGACCTGCCGCGCGGCCAACAGGGAGCCGGCCACCGCGGCCACCTCGAAGCCCGGCAGCCGGTCCAGGTGCGCCACGTAGGTCTCGGCCGTCAGCTGCTCGTCCTCGACGACGAGCACCCGGTACGGGCGGGCGGTCATATCTCCTCCTGGGGTCGGGGGTCGCGGGGCACCTCGACGGTGAACACGGTGCCCGAGTCGGTCGCGACGTCCGCGACCCCGCCGGCCTCCTCCGCGATCCGCCGCGTCAGCCACAGCCCCATGCCGCGTCCGGCGGCGCCGACGGGCTTCGTCGACCAGCCCCGGTCGAAGAGTCGGCCGCGGTCCGCGTCGGAGGGTCCGGGGCCGCCGTCGGCCAGCTTGCACGAGCAGGCCCGCGGCGTCCGAGACCACCTCGACGTCGACCCACCGGTCTGCCGCGGACAGGTCGGGTGCGGCGGCCGCGTCGAGGGCGTTGTCCACGAGGTTGCCCAGCACGGTCAGCAGGTCGAGCGGGCGCAGCGGGGCGGGCGCGGTCAGCTCGGCGGACCAGGTCAGCGCCACGCCCCGCTCACGCGCCTGGGCGGCCTTCGCGTCGAGCAGGGCGGCGAGGACGTCGTCGGAGGCCTCCTCGTCCGGGGCGCGGCGGGACAGCACGGCCCGGGCGGCCTCCAGCCGGCCCGACTCGACGAGGGCGAGGGCGGTGTGCAGCTGGTTGGCGTGCTCATGCGTCTGCGCGCGCAGCGCCGTGGTCAGGGTGTGGGCCACGGTGAGCTCGTCGCCGAGCCGCTGCAGGTCGGTGCGGTCGTGCAGGACGAGCACGCGCGATCCCGCCGGGGCGGTGGTCACGCCCTCGCGGGCGGCCGCGGCGAGGGCCGTCGGCGGGACCGACCCGCCGGGGTCGGAGCGGCCGGGCGCCCGCACGACACGCTGCTGCACCACGAGGACCCGTCCGCCGACGGCGAGGCTCGCCTCGCCGCTGACCGCGCCCGGCAGGGCTGCGGAGAGCTCGGTGGGCGGTCGAGGCTCGCCCGCGCCCTCCCAGCCGAGCAGGCGCGCGGCGGCGTCGTTGTGCAGGCGGACCCGCCCGTCCGGGGCGAGGACCACGACGCCGGCCTCGAGCGAGTCCATGGCCGTCTCGGCCAGCAGGAACTGCTCGGCGATCTGCTCGGGGCCGCGTCCGAGCGTCACCCGGTTCAGATACCGGCCCACGAGCCAGGCGACGAGCAGGCCGACGGCGGCCACGGCGGCCGAGCCCAGCAGGATGCCGGGGATCTGCGCCTCGGCCATGATGGTGACGTCGGAGATCTGCACGCCCATCGTGACCACGCCCACGACGGTGCCGTCCTCCGGGTCCACGACCGGTGCGAGCGCGCGCACCGAACGGCCCGCGGCACCGGTGCTCGAGAGCTCCACGACGGTGTCCCCGGCGACGACGGCGTCCACCGGCTTCGGGTAGCGGACACCGACCTGCTCGGGGCGCCAGCTCGCCAACCGCATCCCGTCCGGGTCCATCACGGTCAGCCACGAGACCTGTGCCTCGGCGATCCAGCCGTCGATCCCGGCCTGCAAGGCGGGGGCGTCGCCGGCCCGCAGGGCCGAGACGAGCGCGGGGTCGCGCGCCACGAGGGTGGTGACGCCCTGGACGTGGCGCTCCTCGACGCGCTGGGCCACCTCGCGGGCCTGGAGGTAGGCGCTCCACACGCTGAACAGGGCGATGGCCGCCACGAGCGCCACGTGGACCACGGCGATCCGCCGGGCAATCGACCACGGGTGGCGCATGCCTCTCCTCCCTCGGGCCGGCGACGCGCCGGTCCACCCCCACGATCCTGCAGTCCGTCGGCCGCCGTGACCACTATGACCGCAATCGTGACCGACACCACCCGGGGCCGCGAGAGTGGTCACATCCCTCCCGCGCCGTTGCGGACCGCTCGGCGGCGCCCCACCACCGCACAGAACGGAACGCCCGATGGCGCACACCCCACCGGCCGAGACCTCGGCCCCGCCGGCCCCGGCGACGAAGAAGGACCGCACCCACTGGCTGTACATCGCCGTGATCGCCTCGGTGGTGCTGGGCGCCGCCGTCGGCCTGTTCTTCCCCGAGTTCGGCAAGTCCCTCAAGCCGCTGGGCGACGGCTTCGTCTCCCTCATCAAGATGATGATCGGCCCGGTCATCTTCTGCACGATCGTCCTCGGCGTCGGCTCGATCGCCAAGGCCGCGACCGTCGGCCGCGTGGGCGGCATCGCCCTGGTCTACTTCATGGCGATGTCCACGTTCGCGCTGGCCATCGGCCTCGTCGTCGGCAACCTCATCCACCCCGGCGAGGGCCTCAAGCTGACGCCCTACGACCCGAACAAGCCCCAGGCCGCGGCGGACGGCACCGTCCAGTTCCTGCTGGACATCATCCCCGGCTCCCTGCCGGTGTTGCCCACCCTGTTCATCGCCCTGCTCGTGGGCTTCGCCCTGCAGCAGATGGGCCCGGCCGGCGCCCCGCTGCTGCGCGGTCTCACCCTGATCCAGGGCGTCGTGTTCCGCATCCTCATGATGGTGATGTGGGTCGCCCCGATCGGCGCCATGGCACTGCTCATGGGCGCCTTCTACCTGACCTGCATCGCCTTCATCGTGGTGGTGCTCGGCACCGTCCTGAAGGTCGTGACCGGCCTGAGCATCCTGGCCCTCATGAAGTACCTGGGCCGGGAGTACCTGCTCATCTTCGCCACCAGCTCCTCCGAGACCGCCCTGCCCCGCCTGATCGCCAAGATGGAGCACGCCGGCGTGGACAAGTCCGTCGTGGGCGTGACCGTGCCCACCGGCTACTCCTTCAACCTGGACGGCACCGCCATCTACCTGACCATGGCCGCGCTCTTCGTCTCCAACGCGATGGGCGCGGAGATGAACCTCGGCGAGCAGATCGGCCTGCTGGTCTTCATGATCATCGCCTCGAAGGGCGCGGCCGGCGTCACCGGCGCGGGCATGGCCACGCTCGCCGCCGGCCTGCAGGCGCACCGACCCGAGCTGCTCGGCGGCATGGGCGTGATCGTGGGCATCGACAAGTTCATGTCCGAGGCCCGCGCCCTGACCAACTTCACCGGCAACGCCGTGGCCACGCTCCTCGTCGGCCGCTGGGTGGGCGAGCTCGACGGCGAGCGTGCCCGGCGCGTCCTCAGCGGCGAGCTGCAGTTCGACGAGGCGACCGTGGCCGGCCACGACGGCGCCGCGCACGACCCGCAGCAGTCCCCGACGATCGCCGAGCAGGCCTACGAGGGTCACCCCGACTCCAGCCTGAACTTCGCCATGGCCGCCGACGGCGACCGGAACCCCGCCCGCTGACGGAGGCGGCGGGCCCGCGCGGCACGCCGCACCGTCGACCACCGGCGACGCCGGGGACGAGCCTGGACACCGGCCCGTCCCCGGCGCCGCCGTCGTCCCGGGAACGCCAGGCACTAGGGTGGGGGAAGATCCGGACACGCCGACGACGGCGGCCGCGGCGCGCCGCGGCCCGCGGCCGGGCGTGCAGACCACCGTGGAAGGAGCCGGCGCCGCCGTGACCTCGAGAGAACCGATCCCCGTGATGACCATCCACGGCGAGCCCGTGCTCGGGCCCACCGGCCGGCCCAAGCACGACTTCCCCGAGCCCGCACCCCTGACCTCGCACGGCCCGGCGCGGATCATCTCGATGGTGAACCAGAAGGGCGGCGTCGGGAAGACGACCTCCACCATCAACCTGGGCGCCGCGCTCGCGGGCTACGGCCGCAGGGTGCTCATGGTGGACTTCGACCCGCAGGGCGCCCTCTCGGCCGGCCTGGGCGCGAACCCGCACGAGCTCGACACCACGGTGTACAACGTGCTCATGGAACGGTCCGTGACCGCGAAGGACGCGATCCTGTCCACGGACTTCGAGAACATGGACCTGCTGCCGGCCAACATCGACCTGTCCGCGGCCGAGGTGCAGCTCGTCAACGAGGTGGCCCGCGAGCAGGTCCTCGAGCGCGCGCTGCGCCAGGTCCGCGACGACTACGACGTGGTCCTCATCGACTGCCAGCCCTCGCTGGGCCTGCTGACCGTCAACGCGCTGACCGCCTCGCACGGCGTGATCATCCCGCTGACCGCCGAGTTCTTCGCGCTGCGCGCGGTCGCCCTGCTCGTCGAGACGATCGAGAAGGTGCAGGACCGGCTCAACCCGGACCTGGAGATCGACGGCGTGCTGGCCACGATGTTCGACCAGCGAACCCTGCACTCCAAGGAGGTCGTGGGCTCGCTGGTGGCCGGCTTCGGGGACCGCGTGTTCGAGACCGTCATCAAGCGGTCCATCAAGTTCGCCGACGCCACGGTGGCGGCCACGCCCATCACCCTGTTCGCCGAGAACCACGACGGCGCCAAGGCCTACCGGCAGCTCGCCCGCGAGCTGATCTGCCGCGGCGGCGCGCCGTGACCGTCCGCTGAGCGCCGACGACGCCGGCCCGGTCCCGTCGCGGGACCGGGCCGGTTCTCTGCGCGCTCGCGGCCGGGGGAGCGGTGGCCGGGAGACGCGACGCCGTCGATCTGCGAGAATGGAGCCGGGCGTGTCCGTCTCCGGGCCGTCCCTCACCCCCTGACCCGTCCGCCGCCGGCCCGACCGGCGCCGTTGACGCGCACCCGAAAGGACGCCCTCCCCATGAACTCCCGCAAGCCGCGAGGCTCCGGACGCACCCCCGCCGTCGGTCGACGGGGCGGCCCGTTCCAGGAGCGCGATTTCCAGCGACAGATCGGTGCCCGCCGCGGCGCCGCCGCCCCCCGTGAGGAGGCCCCCTTCGACGAGGACGCCGTGCCGCGCACCCGCGGCCGCCGCGGCCGCGGCGCCGGCGCCGCCCGGGCCAAGGCCGCCCACCTCGACCGCATCCACGACGAGTCGGGCGAGCGCCTGCAGAAGGTGCTGGCCGCGGCGGGTGTGGCGTCCCGGCGCGTGAGCGAGGACCTCATCGCGGAGGGCCGTGTGGAGGTGGACGGCGTCGTCGTCACCGAGCCCGGCGTGCGCGTGGACCCGGCCCGGGCCGTGATCCGGGTGGACGGCATCTCCGTGCAGACGGACGTGACCAAGCAGTACTTCGTCTTCAACAAGCCCCGCGGCGTGATCTCCACGATGGTGGACCCGGAGGGCCGGCCCTCGATCGCCACCTACCTCAAGCCCGGGCAGGAGCACCTGTTCCACGTGGGCCGTCTGGACAACGAGACCGAGGGCCTGCTCATCCTCACCAACGACGGTGAGCTGGCCAACCGCCTCACCCACCCCAGCTACGAGGTCCCCAAGACCTACGTCGTGCAGACCCGCGGCCCGCTGGCCAAGGGCGTCTCCAACCGGCTGCGCGAGGGCGTGGAACTGGAGGACGGCGTGGCGCAGGTCGACTCGTTCAAGCTCGTCGACTCGACGCCGGGCCACGTGCTCGTCGAGGTCGTGCTGCACTCGGGCAAGAACCGCATCGTGCGTCGCATGTTCCAGGAGATCGGCCACCCGGTCGAGCGGCTCGTCCGCGTCAAGGTGGGCCCCATCCTGCTGGGCGACCAGAAGCAGGGCACCGTCCGCGCACTCAACGCGCAGGAGCTGGGCCACCTCAAGGCCCTGGTCGGCCTGTGAGCGCGCCCGCCGAGTCCGCCGCCAAGCTCGGTGACGGCCCGGCCGGGATCCCGCAGCCCGTGCTCGTCCGGGGGACCGGTCTGCTGGGCGCCTCGATCGGCATCGGGCTGAGCGCGGCCGGTGTGGACGTGCGCCTGCACGACCCCTCGCCCGCCGCCCTGGCCGTGGCCGCGGACATCCGCGCCGGACGCCCCGCCCGCCTGGACGCCGAGGGCGACGACCTCGACGTCGCCCCGGGACTCGTCGTCGTGGCCGCGCCGCCGGACGTGACCGCCGACGTCGTGGTCGACTCGCTGCGCCGCTGGCCCGCGGCCGTGGTGGTGGACATCGCCTCGGTGAAGGAGGCGGTCGCCGCGGGCGTGCGCGCTGCCGTCGACGACGGCCGCCTGGCCCCGCAGGACGCCGACCGGTACCTCGGGACGCACCCGATGGCCGGCTCCGAGCGGTCCGGTCCCGTGGCGGCCCGCGGCACCCTGTTCACGCAGGCGCCGTGGGTGCTGTGCCCGACGGACACGACGCACCCGGGCGCCCTCGCGGCCGGTCGGGCGCTCGCGCTGACGCTGCAGGCCACCCCGTACCGGATGGCGGCCCGCGCCCACGACGAATCGGTCGCGCTGATCTCGCACCTGCCGCAGATCGCCGCCTCGCTCGTGGCCTCCCGCCTGCAGGACACCCCGGACCAGGCGCTCGCCCTGGCCGGCAACGGGCTGCGGGACACCACCCGGATCGCAGCGTCGGACCCGCAGCTGTGGGTGCAGATCCTCTCCGGCAACGCCGGGCGGATCGTGCCGGCGCTGCACGGGCTGCGGGCGGACCTGGACCGGCTGATCCGCACCCTGGAGGACCCCTCCGCCCCCGGGGCGCGGCTGGACATGGCGCAGCTGATCGCCGAGGGCAACGCCGGTCGGGCACGGGTGCCCGGCAAGCACGGGGCGCCGCCGCAGGCGTTCGCGGTGGTCACGGTGATCGTGGACGACGCCCCCGGGCAGATCGCGGCCCTCCTCGACGAGGTCGGCCGCACGGACGTGAACGTGGAGGACCTGCGGCTCGAGCACGCCTCGGGCCACCGGGTCGGCATGGTGGAGATCTCCGTGCTGCCCGGCCGCAGGGACGAACTCGTGGCGGCGCTGACCGCCGCCGGATGGAAGGTGGTCTGAGATGACCGAGCACACCCGCGACGACGTCGCACCCGCGCCGCTCGTGGTGGCGGTGGACGGCCCCTCGGGCTCGGGCAAGTCGTCCGTGTCCAAGGCCGTGGCCCGGCGTCTCGGCGCCGCGTACCTGGACACCGGCGCCATGTACCGCGCCGTGGCGTGGCACTGCCTGAACGAGGGCGTCGACCTGGCCGATGCGGAGGCCGTGGCGGCGGCCGCCGTCGCCATGGACCTGGACCAGTCCACCGACCCGGACGTCGAGGCCGTGCGGGTCGGCGGCACGGACGTCACCGAGGCGATCCGCGGCCCCGAGGTCACGGACACGGTCTCCACCGTCGCCGTGGTGATCCCGGTGCGCGAGGAGCTGCACCGTCGCCAGCGGGCGGCGATCGCCGCCGCGGGCCGGATGGTCGCCGAGGGCCGCGACATCACCACGGTGGTGGCCCCGGACGCCCACGCGCGCGTGCTGCTCACGGCGTCCGAGGCCGTGCGCACCGCCCGCCGCTCGGGCCAGCTGGCCGCGGCGGGGGAGACCGGCGTCGACGCCGGCACGCTGCACCGTCAGGTGGCCGGGCGCGACGCCCGCGACGCCACCGTGTCCACGTTCGACCGCCCCGCCGACGGGGTGGCGCTCGTGGACTCCACCGAGCTCGACTTCGAGCAGACCGTGGCGGCCGTCCTGGCCGCCGTCGAGGACCAGGCCGGCATCCCGGCCGTGAAGGGAGGCCGACGATGACCGAGAACCCCCAGCACCGCTCCGGTGAGGACGAGTTCGTCCCCGCCGGCGACGATCAGGTGGCCGAGCGGCTCGCCGCCATGACCGAGGAGGAGGCCGAGGCGCGTGCCGCGTCGTTGCGCGCCGGCCTGGCCGACTATGAGCTCGAGGAGGACGACGCCGCCCTCCTCGACGCGTGGCAGCTCGGGCCGGACGAGGACGTCGACGCGCCCGTGCCGCCCGTGCTGGCCGTCGTGGGCCGGCCGAACGTCGGCAAGTCCACGCTCGTCAACCGCATCATCGGCCGTCGTGAGGCCGTCGTGGAGGACGTGCCCGGCGTGACGCGCGACCGCGTCTCCTACGACGCCGAGTGGAACGGCCGCGAGTTCACCGTGGTGGACACCGGCGGCTGGGAGCACGACGCCAAGGGCATCCACCGTCGCGTGGCCGAGCAGGCCGAGCTGGCCGTGGACGTGGCGGACGCCGTCGTGTTCGTGGTGGACGCCACCGTCGGCATGACGGCCACGGACGAGGCCGTGGTCTCGATGCTGCGCCGCAAGGACCGCCCCGTGATCGTGGCCGCCAACAAGGTGGACGACATGGTCCAGGAGGCCGACGCCGCCACCCTGTGGTCGCTCGGCTTCGGCTACCCGTACCCGGTGTCCGCGGTGCACGGCCGCGGCGTCGCGGACCTGTTGGACGCCGCGCTCGAGGCGCTGCCGGAGGAGTCCGCCCACGGAGGTCTCGTGCCGCGCGGCGGCCCGCGCCGGATCGCCCTCGTGGGCCGGCCGAACGTGGGCAAGTCCTCGCTGCTGAACAAGCTGGCCGGCTCGGACCGCGTGGTGGTGGACGACCTGGCCGGCACCACGCGCGACCCCGTGGACGAGCTCGTGGAGCTCGGCGGACGCCTGTGGCGCTTCGTGGACACCGCCGGCATCCGTCGACGGCAGCACATGGCCCACGGCGCCGACTACTACGCGTCGCTGCGCACGGCCTCCGCCCTGGACCGCGCCGAGGTGGCCGTGGTGCTGCTCGAGGCGCCGCACGTGATCTCGGAGCAGGATGTGCGCATCCTCCAGATGGTGCTGGACTCCGGGCGTGCCCTCGTGATCGCGTTCAACAAGTGGGACCAGGTGGATGAGGACCGCCGGCACCAGCTGGCCAAGGAGATCGACCGGGACCTGGCGCACGTCGCCTGGGCGCCGCGCGTGAACATCTCCGCGAAGACCGGCTGGCACAAGGACCGTCTCGTCCCCGCGCTGGACCTCGCCCTGGACTCGTGGGACACCCGCATCCCCACGGGCAAGCTCAACGCGTTCCTCGGCGAGCTCGTGGCGGCCCACCCGCACCCGCTGCGCGGCGGCAAGCAGCCCCGCATCCTGTTCGCGACCCAGGTCTCGAGCCGGCCGCCCAAGTTCGTGCTGTTCACCACCGGGTTCCTGGACCCCGGCTACCGCCGGTTCATCGTGCGCCGCCTGCGCGAGACGTTCGGGTTCGAGGGCACGCCCCTCGAGATCGGGATGCGCGTGCGCGAGAAGCGCGGTCGCCGCCGCTGATCCGGCTCTGCCCCGACGACGTCCCTCGGCCTGCCGTGCCGGGGGACGTCGTCGTCCCGGCAAGCTCCCACCGTTCGTCCACCTTCGCCTCGTAGCCTGAGGGCATGAGCCTCATCCGACGTCGCCCCGCCGCCCTGTCCCTGGCCACCCTGGCCGCGCTCGCGCTGGCCGCATCCGGCTGCGCGGTCGACGACGGCGAGACCCGGGCCGCGCTGCAGAGCGCGGAGGACCGGCTCGCCCAGGCCGAGGACCGGATCAGCGAGCTGGAGGCGGACGCCTCGGACCGCGTGGACCTGGGGCAGCTGCGCCAGGAGGCCGAGGGCGCCCTCGCAGAGGCGGACCAGCGCGCCGCCGAGGTCGTCGAGGACCTGACGCGATCCCTGCCCTCCGGTTCGGACATCGTCGACGTCGAGGCGCTCCGGGAGGACGGAAAGGTGGTCATCGAGTACGGCCAGTCTTTGCTCGATGCCGATCCCCAGGTCCTCGAGGACACGATGCGGGAGGCGGCGGAGCGGGCGCGCAACGCCATCCCGGACCTGAAGGATGTCGAATTCCGCGTGGGGGACCGGACCTTCACGTACTGATCCTGCGACGGGGATCCGTGAGCCCCCCGACACGCCTCTTCGACCCGCCCGGAACGGCGGATCGGAGCGGCTCGACGTGTTACGCTTCACCCGTGCACGACTGCACCCTCAGTCATGAGAGGGTTCGTGCAGACCGCCAGGCCCACCGGTACGCCGGGGCCGCGGTCGCTGGGGGACTCTCGGTCGGGTGGCCCTCGGTCAAGGGATGAGGGGTTCACGTCTGTGAAGAGGACGTGGGCCCCTTGTTCACGTTTCGGGGGTGTCGCGCGGTTTGCCCCTGACAACGACGACCTGGCAGGCCCGCTTCCGATTCGCGCCCGGCGGTGCCGGTGGGGTATGCTCATCGGGTGCCGAAGCGCGGATGACCGCGATTCGCCACGGGCTATGGCGCAGCTTGGTAGCGCGCTTGACTGGGGGTCAAGAGGTCGTGGGTTCAAATCCCGCTAGCCCGACCACGTTCCCACGGGTCAGAGTCCGCATCTGACGAGGGAAAATGGAATGAGGCCCAGGTACTCCCTCGAGGGGAGCGCCTGGGCCTCTTTCCGTGCCTGACATATTCCTTAGCACAAACTGATCGAGACAGACCCTACGGTTCGGCGTTCGGCTCGACTTATATCCCCGGGAATTCAGAACTTCCTCAGTGGCCGAGCGGCTCGATCCAAAATCGATCTCGTCGGTGACCAGAGCGTTGGCCCTGAAGCCCCCTGGGTCTGATGGAGACTCGCGCTATTTGATTCCGACCAGCTGTTCGCGGCCGGCTTCGACAGCATAGAACGTGTCCTCGAACTCGGCGGGTGGGACGTCGCCGAGGTAGCCGTGGAGGCGTTGCGTGTTGTGCCAGGACACCCACCCGAGGGTCGCGAGCTCGAGGTCCTCGACCGTCCGCCAGGGACCTGGCCGTGCGGGTCCGCGGACGTGCTCGGCCTTGTAATAGCCGTTCACGGTCTCGGCCAGGGCGTTGATGCTCCTATAGTTGTCAACTCGCGATCTGACCGGTGCGAGGGTTGGTCTTCACGAGGTGGTAGACCTCGCGGATCACGTACCTCTTGAGGCAGCGAATGATGTCTCGCTTGGACTTGCCCTCCGCGGTGCGTCGTGCCACGTAGGCGATCGTGGG